>DALF01000043.1 GCA_002499345.1 Euryarchaeota archaeon UBA170
GCGGCTAGGGATGCTCTTCGTAAAGCGAGTTGCAAGTTCCCCACTCCATGTTCGCAAAGAGTTGTCAGGGGAGCCGAGCACTTGAAGGGCAAAGTCTGAGGTTGGTGGGCAATGGAGCCCGGCGACCCCCTTGCCATACTTCGGGACTCTCTTAGAGGCGCTCCTATAATTTGGAAAGGAGACTATCCCTACTTCATACACCCTATATCAGATGGAATACCAAGAATGGATCCAGATGTTCTTCGTGCGACTAGGGACTTGATTATTTCAATGGTTGATTGGACGAAGATAGACCTCATAGTCAGTGTGGAGGCGATGGGGCTTCCATTATTGGCGACTGTAGGGGAGGCCACGGGAAAACCAACAGTTGTCATAAGGAAGAGATCCTATGGAATGGAAGGAGAAGTGGAAGTCAATGTTTCCACGGGGTACTCAAAATCTACTACATACATCAATGATATCAAACCTGGAGAGAGGATACTGATTGTTGACGATGTTATCTCCACGGGAGGGACATTAGAGCCCATTCTAGAGACTATAGAGGGAATGGGAGCAAAGCTACAAGACATTATTATCGTAATTGAGAAAGGTGATGGGCGCGAGCGCCTCTCTGTGGAGAAACCCGAGTGGCCCGTCAGAACTCTGGCTAGGATTGAGATAGTTGATGGCAGAGTGGAAATTATTGAGTGATTTGTAATGGATTTGGACAGGCATGACTTTCAGCTAGATGAGTTAGTTGATAGAATAAAATCAAATGATCACCGTCTGATTGCATTACAAGTTCCAGAGGGCCTAAAGATGCAGGCTCTGGAGATGATGGATCAGATAGAGGATGATTCAGATGCCAAGGTAGTTCTCGCGGCTGATCCCTGCTATGGGGCCTGTGATTTGGTACATGATAAAATGCGGGCCATGGGAGTTGAGTTAGTAGCACATATGGGTCATAGTCAGATGAACATAGACTCTGGGATGCCAACTCAGTTCATCTCAGTAACTTACGATGGTGAGCCTGAGATTGAGGAAGTCTTGCCAATTCTTAGAGCTCATCTATCAATTGCCGAGTCTAGGAAAGGGGCGGAAAAGAGCGTTTCTCTTAACGAAGAGGAGGCGCGGGAGATTTTTCTGGATGCAGTAGGTAGGTTCTCTCCCCTAAATGATACTAAGCTTGGACTTGTGGGCTCAATACAGCACCTCCATCTTCTTCCAAAATACAAACAAATGTTGGAAAGGGCCGGTTTTGAAGTGGTCATACCTACTGGAGGAGATAGGCTAACATTCCCAGGCCAAGTTCTCGGGTGCAACTATTCTGGCGATACCGATGATATTGGCCATTATCTATTTCTTGGATCGGGCGACTTTCATCCAATAGGTTTGGTCCTTCATACGGGAAAGCCTTTAGCCCTCCTTGATCCTTATACTGGCGATTCTAGTGAGATGTCATTTGGACGTATTGAAAGAATTCTGAGGCAACGATTTGGACTAATAATGGAAATAGACAGTTGCAATACTTTTGGAATCCTAATCGGCGAGAAGCCTGGTCAAATGAGAAGAAATCTTGCAATGAGGATGAAAAGAATTCTTGAGAAGCATGGAAAAAAGGGTTACTTACTAGCACTTGATCATGTGAGTCCGGATTTGATAGACTTCTATCCGGTTGATGCATTCGTGAATACCGCATGTCCGCGGATAGCTATCGATGACTCAGTAAGGTATGATAAGCCACTGGTAACTCCATATGAGCTCGAGGTTGCCTTGGGAGAAAAGAAGTGGGAGAATGGTTATCAATTTGATGAGATTCCTTGATTTGGCGATTTAGATATGTGTACGATGTACGATTTATTTTTAATTTCTCCAGAATATGTCTAAGAACGATGTTAGCACGTGTAGTTTGATGGCAGAGTATCTAGATAGCATCGGTGCGGGCAAAATACTTGTCGATAGAGGTCCACTTTCGTTCGATTGGACTCCTCCAAATCTTGTTGGGAGAGATAAGGAATTGGGCTTATTAGCCTCTATGTTCATGGGAATAGGTAGCGAGGGAGTGAGTGGTCGTGCAGTAGTCATTGGACATGTTGGAACAGGGAAAACAGTGCTAACGAGAAGATTTGGAGAGGACGTAATCAGAGAGTTGGACGGAGTGAGGAAGATTGCTTTCTCACATGTTAACTGTAGGAACCACCCCTCTACAAATCAAGTTCTACAGCAAATTGCCTTGTCATTGGATTCCCGGCATCCGGAGAGAGGATTTAGCTCTGGAGAGATTATCCAGACCATTAGGAGGAATATTCGTTCTAGGGGACTTCATATGATGTTGGTATTAGATGAGGTGGACGTCCTCATTAGGAGAGATAATAGCGATTTGATATACAAACTACTTCGTATCGATGAAAACCAAGGTGGCCAAGGAACCATTTCACTGATTCTGGTAAGTCAGGACCTATCGCTGATGGGAATGATGGAACCAGCAATAATTTCAAGATTGGGAGAAAGCAACGTATTGAAGCTTGAGCCTTATGATTACGACGGCCTCATTGGGATTTCTAAACAGCGATATGAGGCATCTTGTAGGTCCGGTTCAGTTAGCGATGATGTCTTCGAGAAGATAGGTAGATTCGCAGCGGATACAGGTGATGCCAGACTGGCTATCGAACTTCTTGATACGGCAGTGAGGAGGGCTGAGATGGCTGGCAGGGCAGAGGTGATATTGAATGATGTAATGCCGAGTACGATAAGATCGGCTTCTGTGGAGCCGAATCAAGTTGACTCACTTAGTACTCATCAGAAACTTGTACTACTCGGAATCTGCAGAAGGTTACGCAAGGAGGAGGAGGTATCAAGCGGAGATGCTAGAAAGCTGTATGAGGTCATTTGCGAGGAATTTAGTATGAAGCCGAGGAGCTATACGACATTCTGGAAGCATCTCAAGGCTCTAGAAAAGGAGGGTTTGTTGGAGGCTAGATCGACCAATACTTCTGTTGGCAGAGGCAGAACTACGTACATTACGATGACTAATACTACACCCGCGGCAATAGGGAGTAGAATTGAGGAAGAGTTCACGAAGCGGTGAAGTTGGCTTTCCATTACTTCCGAACCGCTCTTATAGGGGCCTCATGTCGGATTGCCGTCCGAGTGGTAAATATGGCAGGCGAACAGTCATTCAAGGCAGTCGTTAACGACACTAATCCAAAATACGGAGGGCGTGCCTTCTCAGTTGAAATAACTGGTTCTAATTACAACCATTTTCTAGGCAAGAAGATAGGTGATTCGGTAGATGGGATGTTTATCGGGGAAGGTGACCAGTCACTAACCGGATACCGCTTAGAGATTACAGGAGGGTCCGACCTCACAGGTAGGCCAATGCGTCCGGATCTTGGAGGGAGTGGGGTAAAGTCGGTTCTAATCACTGCCGGAATAGGCTACAAAGGAGATAAGAAGGTCAACAAGAAGGGGAAAATCTATCGATACAAATATGACGGCCTCAGGAGAAGAAGGAACCTTCGTGGAAACGTAATAGGCCAAGAAACTAGGCAGATTAATCTGAAGATAGTTGAGGCCGGAAAGAGGCCACTTGGCGTCATATTTGGTGTCGAAGAAGAAGTTCCTGCGGATCAGTCCTCTGGAGAAGAGGAGTGAATAGTAGGAGATGGTCTAGCTGGCAAGTGATCTACCTAGTCAGCCGGAAGTAAATATCGGAATGGTCGGACACGTAGATCACGGCAAAACTACTCTCACACAGGCTCTTTCTGGAACTTGGACGGATACCCATTCTGAAGAAAGAAAACGTGGTATCAGCATAAAGCTTGGATATGCGGATACTGCATTCTATAAGAACGAAGACGGAGAATACTACGCTAGGGGAAAGAATCCAGATGGCGGTGGAGACTCCAAAGAACATCTTCTAAGGGTCATCTCATTTGTAGATGCTCCTGGGCACGAGACATTGATGGCAGTCATGATTTCAGGTGCCGCCATAATGGATGGTGCTTTACTGTTGGTTGCTGCGAATGAGGCGTGTCCGCAAGCACAAACAAGAGAGCATTTAGCCGCATTACAGATTGCGGGAATAGAGAATATAGTCGTAGTACAAAATAAGGTAGATCTCGTTAGTAAAGAGCGCGCGATTGAGTCTTACCAAGAAATACTATCCTTCATTGATGGGACAATAGCAGAGGGCTCTCCTATTGTTCCTGTTTCGGCCCATCATGATGTTAATCTTGATATGTTGATTCAAGCCATAGAAGATACCATTCATAGTCCATCTCTCGACTCTGATGATAAAGGCCTGATGTATGTAGCACGTTCTTTCGATGTCAATAGGCCTGGTTTGAGGCCCGATAAACTGAGAGGAGGAATAATCGGCGGGAGCATCGTTGAAGGCTCATTTAGTGTTGGGGACTCTATTCTAATCGCCCCTGGGAGGAGGATTTCAGAGGGCAACAAAACTAGATGGGTACCATTGAAGACAACAATAGAGAATATTCAAGCCGGCGGACTGGATCTCCAATCCGCCCACGCAGGAGGACTTTGTGGAATTGCCACTCCAATGGACCCGATGTCGACCAAGGCCGATGATCTCTCGGGGCAGGTAATGGCTAAGGAGGGAGAGCTACCTCCAGTCTGGGAATCGCTGAATCTTAAACTAGAGCTTTTGGATAAGATGGTCTCAGGCGGAGATGGAGAGGAAGGAGTGGTCAAGCCACTGCAGACAAATGAGATGCTGATGGTTAACTCTGCTACAGCCACTAGTGTTGGAACTGTTTCTTCATCCAAGAAGGGAGAGGTAAAACTAGTACTGAGATTACCAATATGCGCTAAGGAAGGGAGTAGGATTACACTTTCCAGAAGGGTCGGCGCCAGATGGAGATTGATCGGCCATGGGACAATCAAAGGGTGATTAATTGGCGAGAGTTCTCGTCGATACTTGTGGTTGGGTCGCATTAGTGAAGTCCGGACTGAACTTAGATTCTGCGATGTCTAGTGTCATTGGAAGGGCGGATTTGATTGTAATTGATAGTGTTTGGAAAGAGCTAGATGACCTATCCAGAAGTAAGAGAGGGCTTCTCCTAGAACTTCTGAAAACCCGCTCAGAGATGATAGATGATCCTCCAGAAGAGAGGCATACCGATATGATGTTGATTCGTCTTTCAAAAATGAATAGTTGGCCTGTGCTCACAGTTGATACTAGGTTGAAGGAGAAACTATCTGATTCTGGTTGTGCTTATATCGAAGTTGTATCAGATAGGATGCTACGTCTAGTTGACTAAGGGAGAGTGAATAGAATATCATCACCGTGCCCGTCCATGAAACCTATTCTTACGGCGGCATCAATCCAGGCATGTGAGTAATTTATTGCTCCGAATGCCCTCACTAGATCTCCATTATTCAAGAAGTGTTTTGCATCGGAGAAGTAGTCATCACACATTCTCATCATTGAATCTAATCTTTTCTGGTCGTCATTACTAAGTTTATTTGGAGTCGCCTTACTCCTTGCTTGGAGAGTGATTGAGATATATTTCTGTACTCTTTCTTCAGTAATTATTTTATTTTCCGCCATATTATGCCTCCACTAATTTCTGTGCCGCTTGTGTGATTTTGAATAGTCTCTTTCTCCCTTGCTTCCTGACTGATAGAAATCCAGACTTGTAGAGGCCATTGTATATTTGGGAAAGGCGAGGTCTGCCGACCTCGAGTCTTGCTTGAAGTTCTGCGTCTGAGGGAGAAATCTCTCTTTTGGAGGCCATAGAAATTACAAGCATTTCAGCCTCATTGAGATACGTACTTCTCTCTTCATCGAAGGGATTGTCGGGCTCCCATGAAATTGCGAATCGCCGGTTCTCTCTACGTAATTCTAGAGGTTTGTTTTCAGCTATTTCACTTGATGAGACAGGTGCGTCACTAATTCCAAACGGCGGATCGATAATCTCAGGATTACGATCTTCGAAAACGGGCAAAGATGAAGTCATTGAAGGTTCCACAGACCAATGTGCAGAATCTGTAGAAATAACACTTGACTCTTCATTTTCTGGATATGTCGGATTTTCGTTCTCACTATTTGTTTCAGCATTGTTAAAGATAGGCAACGGCACCTTAGACTGATTTTTCTCAATGACTTCTCCGTCACCCCCCCATAAAGGTGAAATCTCAGATACTGATTCTATGAAAGGAGCTCCTTCTTCCTCTTTGGGTTGCTGGCTCTGGGCCATTTTTGATCTCTGAGCTAGACCAGTAAATCCACTTCCTGAATTAAACATTGGAGGCTCTGTACCTGGTTGCATATAGACAAAATCATCCAATGTTCCTTGCTCGGTGTTTGTTTTGGTAGAGATTTCATCAATATCAGTGGAATCTTCTGAGTCTAAGTCACCCTCCCACAAATCACCAATCTCTGAATCAACTGGAGGGTCTTCTTCCCATAGGTCGTCTTGATTTTGGGAGATAGCCTCATTATTTACTTGGCTTTCACTTGTTCCTGCTTGGATATTGGAATGATATCCATTAAGCTCTTTTTCAAGTATATTTTTCTTCGGGCCTTCGACGGTTTCGATATTTCTATGTCTTGATTTATCTTCACTGAAATGCTCTAACTCTAATCTAATTTCTGTGTCTTGTGAAGATTTCTCAATGGATTTCTGACTATCCTCTTCTGCGACATGATTGTAAGATTCGCTGGACAACAATATTTGCTTTTTAACATCTTTTTGGGCCTCACTATCATTGCTGGAAACATGTTCAATTTTCCAACGCATTAGCCTCTCTAGTGTCCCATGTGAGCCCACATCCCTCCTCTCATCAATGAGGTCCCTCAGAAGTCGGATAACATCCCTTGGATTTCCAGAGGTTGATTCATGGATCCTTGATAGTAAAACATCACTAATAATCCATTTCTCTCTGGCCTTTCTAGATACCAGTCTATTAGATAGCTCTTGAATCTGTTTTTTAGAAAGATGTGTCGTATATTCAGGGCTGTCATAAAGCTCAAGAGTGTCGTCATCAATAGAGGATAGTTGGGATGGAGTCAATACTACAATTACCAGTGCCCTAAGTCTTTGAAGAATAGGAGATATTGAATTCAGTACAGTAGCGATTTCTATATTGGACGGATAGTCAAGAGATATCACTGGGAGAGACCCAGAGCTCTCTTCCAGATTGGAGACTAAATCATCAATCATTTTCTGGTTTGAACCTGAAGAGCTGAATCCACAGAAATGAATTGCTAACTCATGAATTATTGCATTTACTTGATCGCTGATTGGCCAATATTGACCGACGAAGCTTCTTCTCGTTTGTGAAGCTAGAGTTCTCACAACTGAAGATCTCCCAGAACCCCGATCTCCAACAAGTAACAACATCCTTGGAGATTGTGAAACGATATGCTCCCTCCAAGAAGCAATCAGTCTATCCCTTCCAACTAGATACTCAGCCCTTCCACTTTCAATGGGCCTGAGGTCGAATGGGTTTCCCCTCAGCAAAGGCAATCCCAGATTCTCGGATGCATTGTCTGCCATGTTGATAGTGAATCATCAAGAGTACATAACATTAACGCTTACTAACGCATAATATATCTATAATTAACGTATATTTACGCTTTTTTCGATATTATTTATTGTTAGATGTAGATTAGTATATCGAATATTTATTGCAATTGTTAACGTATTACTAACGCTTAAGTTATGCGTTAACAAAGCGTTAATGACATTATTAACGCTTTATTTTGATTGGAAAAGGGAAATCTGGAACAATGGGATAGGTCCACTAAGTGGCATTATCAAAGATATCCAAGCGAAATGTACAGAAGGGTGATTCTACCGACGGAGTACGATAACATGCCAGTTGATAGCAGTCGATTGAAAGGATTCTACAAACTATCTGTCCCGGAGAGGAGGAGCTTGCTCTCAGAGATTGCGGGGCTTGATGACGAAATGATAGAAGCATGGGCTTCGAACGGGGAGCTTTCAGAAGAAGTCGCAGATAGGATGATAGAGAATGTAATTGGCACATACTCATTGCCGATAGGAGTAGCTACAAACTTCATTATTGATGGGGAGCATTACCTGATACCCTTTGTCGTGGAAGAAGCTAGCGTAGTAGCCGCGGCCTCTAACATGGCGAAAAGATGCCATTCAAATGGAGGTTTTGTTTCTGATAATGATGCACCTGTGATGATAGGACAAATTCAGATTGTTGGGTGCGAAGATCCAATTGCCTCCAGAGACGCAATACTCTCGTCCAAAGCTGAATTGATCGGTGCTTGTAATGACGTCGATCCCATTCTTGTAAAATTTGGAGGAGGGTGCAGAGATGTAGAAGTTCGCATCATAGATACTGAATCGGGACCAATGGTTATTGTGCATATTCTTGTTGATTGTAGGGATGCCATGGGAGCCAATGCTGTCAATACCATGGCAGAGACAATAGCTCCGAGAATTGAAGAGTTGAGCTCTGGCACTGTAATACTGCGCATAATCAGTAACCTTGCGGTACATAGGCTGGCCAAGGTAAGTGCCATATTCACCCCTGAAGAGATGTCAGATAATGGAACAAACTCCGAGAATGGCTCAAATGTCATCGATGGAGTGATTCAGGCATATCATTTTGCCGCGGCTGATCCTTTCAGAGCTACTACTCACAATAAGGGGATAATGAATGCGATATCACCTGTGGCGATAGCCTGTGGCCAGGACTGGAGGGCGATAGAATCTGGAGCCCACTCATATGCCGCATATGGCAGAGAATATTCATCCATGACTCATTGGGAAAAAAATTCGGATGGCAATCTAGTTGGTTCCATCGAAATCCCAATGGCCGTGGGACTGGTTGGAGGGGCTGTGAGGATCCATCCAGGGGCTCAGGCGAATGTTGCACTACTGGGGCTCCGTACTGCTAATGATCTGGCGAAGGTTATGGCAGCGGCTGGTCTCGCGCAAAATCTTGGGGCATTGAGGGCTCTAGCAACCGTAGGAATTCAAGCTGGCCATATGAAATTACACCTAATGAATATGGTAGCCGCCGCAGGAGCGGCGGAGCATGAGGTCGAGAAGGTCGCATCCATGGTTAGGGAAAGTGGAGATAGGATAACAATGGCCGCTGTCGAGTCTGCTCTTTCCTCCCTCAGAGAGCAGTAATCACAATCTTCGATGTGGTTGGTTACGAGGAATATACTTCGGCCTGTATATGGGAGTTCCCCTGCCTTCCCTAGCGTTTCTCTCATCGAGTATCTGGGCACAAATTCCAGCTACTCTCGCCCAACCGAAGAAAGTAGTATAGTAGTCCGGCTTTCTGAATCCTACTGAGTGTAGCAAGGTTCCACTTCCAAGATCGACATTGGGATACGGATTTCTTATTTTTGGAATCCTCTCCTTGAGGATATCGGGGGTTATCTTCCTCAGGACCTTCACAGTCTTGTAGAGTTCTTCATCGGGACATATCTCTTCCCCTAGGCCTATCAATAGTCTTGCCCTCGGATCTTCGGCCCTTAGTACACCATGGCCAAAACCGTATATTGGACGCCTAGCATCTATCTCTGCATTAACGAATGAAGATACCTCATTCTCATCCGATGTTCCAATTCTTTGGATAAACTCGAGTACTGCTTGGTTTGCCCTCCCATGGAGAGGTCCAGAAAGGGCATTCATAGCACTGGATAGGGCAGAATAAACGGATGCTCTTCCAGATGCGACAGCCTTACCAGTGAAAGTAGAGAGATTTCCTCCTCCATGATCCATATGGAGGATAAAGAAGAATCTTAGAACTCTATTCATCCTGTCTGCCTCCTCTCCTTCTATTCCAAGCATATGAACGAAATTCTCTACTAATCCAAGCTCTGGTTTACGTGGCCTAAGTTGTTCCTTCTTACCTCCTCTAAGTAAGAAGACACGTGCCATCAATTCGGGCATCCTAGCTATTAGATTCATTGAATCGGACCGGATGTCACCTGTAGCTTCAGCAGTACCAAGAGCCATTATCCCTATAGCTAGCCAATCCATTGGATGCCCGCTTCCCGGAGTTAGTGATTCCAAGACCCTTAATGCACCGGTTGGAAGAGATTCCCCCCTTAGGGCTAGTTCAGCCCTGAACTTATCCGATTGTTCTGGAGTTGGTATCTCTTTGAAAAGCAGGAGATAAATAACATCCTCTTCTTCTAGATTTACTAGATCTTCAACAGGATAGCCAACATAGTGAACACCTTCTATTGGGTCTACATATGAGGTCTGACAAGTGCCGACGGGGATTCCCCTAAGGCCAGTATCTAGATTAGACTCGAGGACATTGAATAGGGTCTCTTCGTCTTCCATGCACACACCTAGGCCGTTGGGATTGGTGAAGGAGTCATAATCTCTCCGCATATAGTTCCTTCTCAGGATACATATTAACAGCCCAAATATTTCTCTAGTGAGCTATTTTGTATAAGAAATACCCCAACGGTGATAATTGGTAGTTGTTGGCGGAGGGAGCGTGAAAGGGTGGAAAAAAGTGGTTGAATCGATGGATTCTGAGCATCAGCACATGCTTAGAGGGGGGTCGGTGAGTAATTTCTTCCTGAGAGATTCCCTAACTCTCTGCCATCCAATTTTTATCGGAGGATGCTACGGCTTAATGATTTCAATTGCACTTCTAGTTCCATTGACACACAGCAATCTTGGAGATGGAGATGGATATTATCAAATTGCTAGAGATTGGTTCTTCCAGATGCTCATAATCGTCTCCATTACTTCCTTCTTGGGGGCGTTCTCGGTTCTGATTTCGATGATTGCAAGGAGGCCTCCTGCAAGACTTCTTTATCTGAGGAAGATTCTATTCGCCCTTCCTTTCATTGGACTAGCTGTACTTTCAGTTTCAATAATCGATAATTCTGACATGATTCTCATAGATAGATTAGGTTGGTTCCTGTATATCCTTCCAGGCCCCTTGTGGATTCATCTATCATATGCCCCAAGATGGAGAATTATTGATAGGATCGACAGGGACATCGAACCATTCGAAGGAATGAAAATGACTATTTATGGGGGCGAAGGAGATGATGTACCAGAATCTGACTCTGAATTAGAAGAAGTGATAGGCAGCATCTAATCTTCTGCAGGATAAAAATCTCCCTCTATTAGGGTAATTGATTTCCTTAGTTCATTTGGTAAGTTCTGAGGTTTTCCAGAGTTATAATCCATGAGAACGCAGACTACTCTCCCCCTGGCTGCAGTTTTTTCATGCTGGCTCAGACTTTGAATTTCATATTCCATATCGAATGATGAGTTACCAACTCTGGAAACGGAAGTACTTACCCTAACTACGTCCGGAAATATTATCGGCAATTTGTAGTCTATTTCTATCCTGACCAAGATAGGTCCGACGTTAGATTCATCATAGAGGTCCATCATTCCAATCTTAGAGAAATAAATCATTCTGGCCGTCTCCATCCATTTAGCGAATACCGAGTGATTAACATGCCCGAGAGCATCCATATCGCCCCAGTTCACTTTGATATCAGTAGAAGCGGCCCAAGTATTACTTTCACTCCCACCGAGATCTGATGACATCGAATTGCCTCCTAAATTAATCTTAATTCCTTTCCACATCTCTCAAACTCTGATAACACGACATCTAGATCGTCACGAGTAAGGCCCGCAGACATCTGTGTCCTGACTCTGGCTTTATCCCTTGAAACCATTGGGAATACTATAGCTCCTACAAGGATGCCACTGTTTCCCAACATGTTTGAGAGGTCTTTAGCAACTTTACTTTCACCACACATCACTGGAATTATTGGAGTCTCTGATCGTCCTGTATCGAATCCTAATGACTGTAGTTGCTTTCTAAAATAATTAGTATTCTCCCAGAGCTTCCTAACATGCTGAGGCTCCTCCATCAAAACTTCGACAGCGGCTTTCTGGGCGGCGGCTACACCGGGCGGCTGGCTCCCTGAAAGAAGCCAGGACCTGCTATGGTTAAGCGCATAGCTTCTCACAAGCTCGGATCCTGCCAATATTCCGCCCTGTACTCCCATGGCCTTAGAATACGATCCGACCTCAAAGTCAACACGACCTTGAAGTCCAAAATGAGCTACAATTCCTTTACCTCCTCCAAGTACCCCTTCACCATGGCAGTCATCTACCATTATCATGGCCCCATGTTCCTCAGCGATTTCTGTAATATGGTTTAGTGGGGCTATGTCTCCATCCATACTGAAAACTCCATCAGTGATAATTAGCTTTCTTTCTGCATCCTTATTTTCAGTCAAAGTTCTTTCCAAGGCCCCCACATCGTTGTGAGGATAGACAGCCCTACTAGCCTTGGTGAGCCTAATCCCATCAATTATAGAACCGTGATTCAGTTCATCAGAGATAATTATGTCTTCCTTCCCCCTGACTAGTGCTGGGATCAGTCCAACATTTGCTGTATATCCAGCTGAGTAAATTAAGGATGACTCTACTTCCTTGAATTCTGCGGCCTTTTTCTCCGCCTCTAAATGAATGTCTAGTGTTCCAGCTATTGCCCTGACAGAACCGGAACCAGCTCCATATTTCCTCGTAGCCTCGAGAGCGGCCTCAACTACCCTTGGATGAGTAGTTAAGTTGAGATAATTATTTGCTGATAGCATTATCATATCTTTTCCTTCTACCTTACAGTGAGCGGCGCTCGCAGATTCCAATATCGGCGGATTCCAATCTAAATCCTGTTCTTTCAGTTGATTGAGTCTATCTGACATCCAAGACATGTCGGCCGCCATGTTACTCCATTAAGCAGGTGGTTCATTGCTTCATCGGAGCGAGCTGTTCATTTCCCTTACACCTATCCGGAGTCATGGAGCGTGGTTCTGTGGAGGTGACATTGCTTGGAATTACACAGGACGGGGGGCTACCACAAGTAGGGTGTTTGAAGGATTGTTGCAAGGAGGCTAGGCTTTCACCTGAGCTCTCTAAAATGCCTGTTTCACTGGGAATACAAGGGGCAGATGGTTCTAGCCACATGATTGAGGCGAGCAGAATGATGGCGGGACAATTTGACTTATGGAATTCTATTGGCATACGAGAATGGCCTCCCTCCAGCGTTTCATTGACGCATGCCCATCTCGGACATACAGATGGATTGGGATTATTTGGGCGTGAAGTAATGGGGTCTTCAGGAGTAATTCTGCATTGTAGCCCTTCTATGGGAAATCTCCTCAATTCGACACCTTCATGGTCAGCAATGATTGATCAGGGAGTAATTATTCCAAAGCTTTGGAGTTCGATGGAACCCTTTGAACCGACTACAAGTTGTGGGTTTACAATTACTGCTGTACCGGTCCCCCATAGATCTGAGCTATCGGATAATCATGCTTTAATCATCAGAGGAAAGAAGAAAAGTCTACTTTTCATGCCGGATCAAGATTCATGGAGTGAAACTCTGGAAGAAGGATTGGGAATTTTGGATTGGCTTCGGGGAATGAGTGTGGATATAGCCTTGATAGACGGTACGTTCTGGAATTATGATGAGATATCAAGTAGAGATGTGAGTAAAATTCCGCATCCAACGGTAGTGGAAACCCTTGAAATACTTGGAAATAGGAGATCTGGAGATCCTGAGATTTCTTTCATTCATTTTAACCATACAAATCCCTTATTGAATGATGAAAGTGATGAATGCAGGGATTTATTGAAGATGGGGTGGGGCATTTCTAAGCAAGGCGAAGTGTACCATCTCTGAACCGAAGCGGAAGCTTATGAGGGATGCGTATTAGGAAGTGGTGTGCTACTACACGGCGCGGTATCGAGTGGACTAGGTAGAGCTCATATTTTCATGGCCCAGCCGCATTACCAAGAGCAATTCAAGGAAGTACTAGGATCTAGTGCTTGGCCGGGTACGCTGAACGTAGACCTAGAAAGTGAGAGCTTAGACCCATACAGGAAATTGAGAGTCGCTTCGGGACTAGACGAGGGCACTGATGTTGTAGGGCTTGAACCTATTAGGATTCAAGGATTTGAGAGAGAAGGTAGGTCATTTGGAGGAGCTACTGCGTTCCATGCTAGCATCTCCAATGACCTGCAATTATGGACCAAGTGCGCCTTGTTAATTCCCGATCTAACTAGGCATACTCAAACAGCTGAAATCATCTCTAATTCGTTCCTTAGGGAGAGCCTTCCATGCAATGATGGTGACGAAGTTTGGATTAGAATTGATCGATCCCTCTAATCCATTCGGAATTAACCAATATTGACATTTCTAAATTGCACAGTCCCATCCAGTTCTTATGTCCTCTAAGCGAAGAAGGCGGCTTGGAGAATAACCTGGTATCTGGCACAGATCCCATTCCCATTCCTTCAAGTGCTGAGTGATTAATCTCCCACAATATCAAACCTCCAGAGGTACCCATTCCCATGTCAACAGGAATATTTGGTTGTTCAATTGACCTAGCTAGAAATTCTAGGCCATAGTTTCCGGACACCACCCCTGTGATGGCGGAGGCCATTCTTCTGACCTGATTCCATAGAAACGACTTAGCCACCACACAAATTCCTATTGGCCTATTGTCATCATCAAGCCAAGGTTCGCAACTAATAACAGTCCTTGTTGGTTCTTTACCCTCTTCAAGTCTACAAAGATTGGTGAAGTCATGGGTTCCAACGAAAACCTGACACGCCTTATTTAGGAGATCAATATCCACGCTTTCCGGCCACGTTTTGATGACTTCACATCTGTAGTAGTACTTTCTTGAAATTACTGGACGAGTAGGAGTGGTAGAGGGGACCTTTTTCGCCGCCCAAACCACCAAGTCATCCGGGAGGCGATCGTTCAAGGCCCTGATTACCACAGGGCCATCAACTGATGACATTACAGACTCGGGTAAATCTATACTAGCAAGATTCATCCTTACGCTAACTCCAGCGTCTGTCCTACTAGAAAGTCGGAGACAACCCTCTCTCCACCATCCTATCTCTTTCAGGGACTCCCTTAGGGTTCCTTGAACAGTTCTGACGTTGGGTTGAATTTGAGATCCATGGAATAGATTTCCATGGTACCCAATGGCGACTAAGAAACAGTCGCGGACCAGTTAATCTTCCCCCTTATTCCTCGGGAACTAGGTACTCCATTGCCTCTTCGACCGACGAAAAACCAAGGCCTAGCATTGCGAACTCCAAAGCTATTGGGATAAATTGCCGTGCGTTCGGATTACTCCTATCAAATTCTGTCTTCAGATCTATTAGATCGATAAGTGTCTTTGCGGCTTCATAGAAATGGGATGAAACATCTAGATCATCCAACTCATCCCCTAGTGCCTTGAGCTTCCTAAACTCTCTAACTGACATCGAAATTCTATCGAATTCCAATAGTGCTTTGGCATGGGATGCGAGATACTCGGGATTTTTTGGATCCATGGAAGAGGCTTTTCTATAATATGCGGCAATTTGGCCCTCGTTAATCCTATCATTTCCTTTCTCATCCAGATTTCCATTTACTTGGATCTCAAAGAGTGCGGCCTCTGCCCATCCATGGAATCCTGCTGGATTATCCGGATTAGTATTTGAAAATGATTCAAAAATTCCCATCGCACCCATGAAGTCTCCCTGAGCTATTAGTTGGGCCGCTTGTGTTATCTCTTCGTCTTCCATTGGTTTCCCTCGGGCCTAATCGGCGGCCTTGCAGTTAAGAACGGTGCGGAAGAGCATTATGAATTGTCTATTAACTGATTGATTAATGCGTAAACAGACATCGGTTCCTTGATACAGTATAGACATTCACTTGGATCTTGTGAGGAAGGATTGCTTTTTCTCTTTATGAATATCCACTTCAGTGGATTTGAAGAGCTTGTCTGTATATTGAGGTCATTATCATCAGAAATATTTGACCTGATCCCGTCGGTAATCACAAGTATGTTTCCAAATCCCAATATTCTCCCTATGATTGATGGTTCGACTTTCAGATTTTCTACCTTTTCAAATGGGATTCCAACGGCACTAGAATCAAAGTAAAGGAACTTCTTCCTAATATGGACCCTCTTATCTGTAATGGCATATTGGAATGAATTACGATAGTGAATAGTCATGGCTATGGCCGAGAGAGATGAAAGTACCCCTAGCACAAGATAATACCAATCTCTCCAAACTGGTATGTGCTCCCCAATAAAATTATCAAATCCATTATATCCGATGAATATTAAAATAGAGTTAATAATTGTAGAAATATGCCAAATTACAGGGATTAATCCATTAATTAGTAACCATGATGTCGTCCACCCTCCTGATGTTGAAGTATTAAGATAGTGATTTATTTTAGCGAGCACCAACATCAGAATAGCAAACCCGAAGACGCCTGAAATATCCATAATCGTCTTGGCCAGCCCCACGACCAAATTCAAATTGGCCTCTCCTTCAATTACTGTATCATACTTAGCAGCCCAGTAGAATATCATATGGGCAAATAGTACCAATGTTGCTAAGACATATTTACCAGACATGGACATCAGAGCTGGGCTCCCATGCCATATGGGAGTCTCTGAATCTGAAATCTCTGGAAACTTTTCCCTCACTCCTTGAATATCCAATTTAGATCTGAATCTAGATATTATTTCATCCATAGTTACACCTAGTGAAGAACTCCCCAAGCATGTTCTGCATTGCCATGGATCCATTCGTAGTCCTGCTCTGTCCTAATTCCCTCAGAATCCTCAAATGTGATTGAAAGGACCTCCAACGGGTATTCATTATAGGTTAAGTGGCTAACCCAAGAGGCCCTAGTTGGTTGATCAAAGACCCATCTTGCCCTACTCACTGCCCTTACCCTGATAGTAGCGGTTGAGTCGTCATTCCAGACCTTGACTCTGAATTCAGGCAGTATATTCCCCTTATCATCCATCAATGCATCATCGGAGTTCTGCTTAGAGAGCTCGACTGCACAGTTATCGAAGTTTTGTGTTTTTCCAGTTTTTCTATCTTGGAATACCCCTGTACCTATATTCGGTGATCGGAACAAATCCCTTAACCTCCATGGCTTATCATCTCTTGCTGTCCACATTGGGGTTACGTGAGGCATAAACCAATCAAGATAGGAGCCGTCACTGAAATGTAACATTCCCCAGAACCAAGGGAAAGAAGGTGCTTGAACAGAGACTTTCTGGAAATATCCAGTCCCCTCCATAACTTCTCCATCTACCTCGAGCCTGCACTTAGTGGCCTGTAGCCTAAGGATATCATATCCCATGCCCAAGAAGTACTCATTATTCCTGTAAGTCAATTCACTGGGAGGACCCCACCAAGGAGTAAGTTCTGCTTTGAACTTACTCGGGGCTCCCTTCGCTACTGCCCCGTCGTCACTTGAGAGACTTATCCAAAAAGACTTGTTTCCGGGGGCCATTCCTATTGACATATCTTGTGATGTCAGTGGAATGACTGCCCCTGCGCCTTCTCCTTTCCCCTCTCCAGGCCATAATGGATGTGTGTCCGAAATACTGGCCATCCTACATTCCCTCATAACTAGTGGCTCGAACATTTTCTCCCCATCAAACCACCAAGCACAAACCATTCCCGGTATGACATGTCCGCCATGCTCGTCTACGAACATCCGTCCGCCCGGCTTCCACCAATGGCCACTTACTCTAATAGCAGGAGTTTCTTTTGTAGACCATAATATCATCAATTGCTTTGACCTACCTGGGTTTTCTGGATCTGGAATTAGTATAAGCGCCCACCACCACCACCATGATAGTCGTCGAATTGGAGGCATGACATCAAGCCTCCATAGAGACGAGAAATCTCCTTTGAAATGAGTGTTTTCTTGTTTCATGTTATCACATTATCTCTCTCTTACTGAAAACTGCGCTGCCGATGCCTATCATGGAAACAGAGATGCCTATGAGCATAGTGACCGAAGTTAAGATACCTAGATATGCATTACTGGAATTTAGTGTATGGACCGGAGGCGACCAAATCCACTGCAGTCCTGTCTGTAGGCCAAAGGCAGATGACATCTGTGAATATTGAATTGTATCGGGCCAAGAAACCATTACAATGGAGTCAATTAATTGTAGGCCCCAATGCGATACGGAAAGTGTTGCAACTGAAGAGTCGGGAGAGATTAGAGTGGTGAATCCCATTGCAAATTCCCATACTCCAATTACAATACACAGGTATACCCCATACTTCGGCAAAAGTAGTCCGATAGTGTTGAACAGAGACCCGTATGCCGCCAGGACAAGAATCGTAGCGCCAGCTATTCCTAGCCAAACTGGCAGGTCACCGACTCTGATTAGACTTTCACCTGGTCCTATTACCGATGTTATCAATCCCATAATCAAAGATAAGACAAGGATGAAGGCTGAAACTACTGCCAGATATCCTAGGACACGGTAAAGTATGAACTCCCCCCTATGTATTGGCTTGGATAGGAGATAATGCAATGTCCCTCTCTCTGTCTCATCTCTGACTAGTCCGAGTGAAAGGAAGAGAGGCAAGAACAGCCCCAGAAGTAGTACGAATGCTATCTTCCCAGTTGCTATTACGAAGGTCCTATGACTAGATTCGCCCACATAATTCTCATCTACTGGGTCTTCATCCACTGATGAGTCAGCATCTATGGATATCACTTCACCGGTTTGTGGATCAATAGTCCAAATAACATCGCAGAGTATGCCATTTCCATTAGCATCTGGCCTGTATGGCTCTTCCCACCACATGACTTCCCCTGAATTATCAAATTGAGTTAACCACCCTGCTCTGAGGCAATCTCCATCATCGTCGAACCCCTGACTCCCTCCCGAACCATCCCAATCGATATCATCCTCATCAATATACATCTCCTTAGGATCTTTTGGGATTTCGAATATTCCAGTGACATAGCCATAAGAGAGAAAGAATTCTGAAGGGACGGTAAGATTTCCTTCCGCATTGAACTTCCCATTTGTGGCATATGTGCCGTTCTCCAGTTGGCATGCTGTTGCATAATCTGGGACCCAATCGATGAACACATCTCCTTGTGTATCTGGGCAGTCCGTGACCTCTTCCCAGTCGATGATGTAGTCCCATTGCCCTCCCTTGTAATCAGTGTCTATCCAAGTAGCATCGAGATAAGATGCGCCTTCCCATGTCTTATTTCCGGATATTTCCCTATTTTCATCATTCCAGTCTATTTCTCCCTCATAGATGTATATTCCCGATCCAGGGAACTCTTCTCCGTTCCAGTCACTAGTCCCATATTTTCTCTCTTGGCCTAGTGGATATCCATCGCGATCTTCATCAACACTGTCTCCATCATTGTCTATTGGTTCGAATTCATCTCTAATTGAATCAACATAAAATGCCAGTAGCAGAATCATCAGTATGACCCCAAGTGCCATTACAACCCAAGTAGAAATCTTATGCCTGAGTTGCCTGATAGTTAGCTCAATTACAGCTCCTGCCTTACGGTCCAATCTTGTCCAAACCGTCTCAGATAGATCCCTTCCCTGTACGTCCAATCATCCACCCCCAACAAGATATCCAAGTAGTGATTCTAGATTATCATCAGGATTATCAACAGCAGTAACCCTGATTCCGGATTCCACAATTACACTTGGAAGAATTTCATGCGCGGCGGATAAGTCGTCGGTTTGAATTTCCAGAAACCCTTCCTCTGGAAACCTAACACCATATATTGGCTTCCTAGTAATCAGTTCCTTAGCTAAATCTCTAGGTGATTCTGTTTCAAGTAGTATTCTGTGAGGGTGCTTGTCGAGAAGTCCCCTGATAGCATGTAAATTGCCAAGAGCCAGTAGCCTACCATTGTGGAGTATCACAATCTGCTCAGTGATTCTCTCGATTTCCTCAAGTATATGGCTAGAAACAATTACTGTTTTTCCACGATTACCTAGTTCTCTGATCACACTCATGATACTAGTCCTAGCTAGAGGGTCGCAACCGTGCAGAGGCTCATCTAGAATAATCAAATCCGGATCATGAACTAGAGCATGGGCAATTTTTACCCTTTGCCTCATCCCCTTACTATACTTCCCGACTTCTTTGTGACGTACATCTCTCAATCCTACGAAATCCAGGACATGCTCGGCTCTTTCCCTAGCCTCCTCCCTAGTCATCCCATGCAGTCTCGCCATGGTCATAAGGAAATCAAGCCCAGTCATCCACTCATACAATGGCTCAGTTTCACTAACATAGCCCACTCTTCTGAAAGGAGAGGTACTCTCCCATGGATCTGTGCCGAACAATCTCACAGATCCCTGACTTGGCTTTAACCTCCCCAGAAGTAGTTTGAATAGTGTCGATTTACCTGCACCATTAGGCCCCAGTACACCTGTTACTCCGCCGTCTATTGCTAGAGAAACGTCATTGAGTCCTATCACTTCGCCGTACCACTTAGAAGCTGATTCAATCATTACAGCGGGAGCTTCTGCGGTCATTCTCTGGTCACCTCCAGAGAACTCACCCTGCTAGTGAGCAAAGCTATCGATAATGAATTAATGAGTAAAATTGAGACAATTGAGAAAGCCAAAGGATGATCATAATTAGACTCTATTCCAACTAGCCACTGGCCTATATGGGCTAGTCCATCATAAGGGCTCAGAACATAGAGGATAGATGATTCAAAGGTAGACTCAATGAGAAACGCGACCATCTTTGTACCATAGATTACAGCGAGGAACGCTACGGCGGCGAAGAATCTGCTTTGACTGATACTAGATAGAGCCAGGCCAATGGAAGTGTAAGTAATAACCAGTAGAATTCCTGCTAGAAGCCCTCCCATGAAAATAGGGAATGTATCAATTAGAAATGCCCATCCCTCCCCATTTAGAACAATGGCGCTAGTGTAGTAAACCATGTATGAGAAAACTATCACGAAACCAAGTACAACTGCGCTACTGAGGTATTTCATAGCCGTGTAGTCTATTCTATTCACTGGTCTTGAGAAGTAAATAGCACTCGTGCCGTTCCTCCTGTCGTCTGAAATCATCCCCCCTACAACAAGAGCTGTCAGGAGCGGCCACATGCAAAGATTTCGAGGGAAGAAACCCAAGACTTGGCCCCACAGATTATACCTGTTAATGCCCCACATTCTGGAAAGTATCTCTCCGAATCCACCTTGACCCCCGAGTGACGCCAGAAATAGCATTGCTACGGGAGAGAGGGAGAATAAGAAAACTATGAGAATAGTAAGTCTGACAAGAGGGTGATAGTGCCTATGCCCCTTGCTGGAAAATAAACCATAGACATGGTGCCGGAAAATTGCATAGTTCCTAACCCATCTAGGACCTAGAGAACCTCTCCAAGGACGGTATGTCTGTTCGTATATCGAACCTTTGACCTCTGCTTTCTGAGCTACTGATGCCTTTGCCTCGTCGTCCCCATCTCCAGATCCGAATGCTGACTCCATCCTAGTGGTGCCGCCAGAAATATCGAGATCGGAGCTCATACATTATCCCCCATATGACTGGTAGTCATCAGTTCGTCTGTCTCTCTCACTTCTTCGCCGAGTCTATCCATAATTAGGAGGAAAATATCCTCTAAGTCTGGCTCATATTCTGTCATCTTCCTGACTTGAACTCCCGCTTTAGCGGCCGAAGATAGAATGTCGGTGTATGTATTATCATCGACTTTGGTGACTCTCATATTTCTTCCCATCCTCCTGACGGAGAGGCCTCTTGAGGATAGTTCACTTTCCATCTGTGAAGCCCCTCCCCAGACTGATATCTCTATTTCCTTCTCTACTTGTTTGACCATGTCATCTATACTTCTGTGAACGACGATATTGCCCTTGTGTATCATTACAATCCTATCACAAACAGTTTCGATGTCGTCCATAACATGACTACTCATCAGTACGGATCTCCCTCCTTCGATTACTGTCTTTCTGAGAGTCTGTAGCATAAATTCCCTTGCTCGCTGATCTAATCCATTTGTTGGCTCGTCACAAATCAGAATTTCTGGATCATGAATTAGTGCACAGGCCAATTTTGCAGCCTGTTTCATACCGGTACTGAAAGTCTCGATTTTTCTATACCTCTGATCTTTCAGACCAACATATTGCAGAACCTCATGTGCTCTCTGAGTGGCGGCATCCGGATTCATGCCGAGTAACTCGCCGGAATACCTGACTTGATCGATAGCAGAAAGTCCTGGATCTAGGGAGTCATACTCAGGCATGTATCCAATCTTCGAACGTATCAAGTGGCCCTCTGTTCTTATGTCGTGACCCAAAACTCTGCCAGTACCTGAGGTTGTCTTTATGAGTCCTAATAGGCACTTGAAGAATGTTGATTTGCCCGCCCCATTAGGACCTAGAATCCCTATCGCACCATGGGGGATATCCAGATTGATATCATCAAGAGCAAGATGGGGACCATACATTTTCTTCATTGAGCGTGCTGTTATCAGCATCTCTTCGGCTGCATCCGAGGCCATGTAGAACACCCGACTCCCGAAGGGAGTCAACAGGTCCTCTGGAAGGTACCACTTGAATTAATCCCTGAAAATATCAGTTAGGCATACTTGAAAGTAGGGGTTTACTCTTTGAGACATCCATCTCTAACCTTGACTGCAATTCCCTTCTTGAAAGCAGTCATCTCCAGTGACGTAGAAGTAGGCACACCGTGAGCTATCAATTCTCCTTCTTGTGAGACGACAACACATGGTTGTCCGGGAGTGGTATGTGAGTCGGCGCCGAGTATGTAACCGTGCATGACATTACGTCCATCGCCGACGAAAGGTATCGCATCTTCGGATATCATCACCCTTGGAATGCCTGGATGATCTTCCTCCTCAGATAAGTCTTCTTCTCCAAATAAATCTGGAGTTCCGGGATAAAGTGAATACATAATTCTAGCACCTTCTGTGGTCAGAGAAATGCCTCCATCCTTCAACCTAGGGGAGAATACATGTTCTCCATTGAAACTGACATTTACCATCCTATCGGTATTGGATCTCCTAGACTCCATTTTCTCCGATACTTCACAGAGCTTCTTTGGGTGGACTCCACAGAAAACTGAAAGCTTGTCAACAATTGAGCATCTATCTAACCATGTTCTTATTTTACGAATTTCTACAGAAGATTCTTCCAGAGTCTTCGATGATGATATTTTGATTGGAATTCCCCCTAGCCCTAGGTATGAAACATCTCCATAAGATTCGCTTTGATCTGATTGGTTAAACCAGATTGATTCAGGACCATCTATGTGACAGAATGGGGAGACGTCTTCGAAGGAATATGGCACTGGCCCCAGAGGAGTGGAAATAAGAACTACAGTCTTTGGATTTTCAATTAGACTCTCAACTATTGAGCCTAGCGCACTTTCTCTCCAGGGAGGTGCAGAATTGTGAATAATCAAAACTCTTTCAGGAGGTCCAGAACTACCATCCCACCATGATCCAGGTAGACGCCATCTGAGTGATATCAGGGCTAAGAGATGAAGAACATGCGGTCTAAAACCTATATCTCCGGAAAGTGATTCTCCCCCTTTCCTGATGGGATTGGTAGATGCCATGAGATCTAGTAGTGTTGACCCTGCCTCTGTATCCTCAAGCTCTTCGAGTTGATCAAGAACCCATTCAAATGCCTCTCTAAGTCGTGGAGAAGCATGACTTCTTACCTCTGCTAGTTTCCAAATAGTTCCATTCCTAATTGCCTCTCTGCACCTAGCTAGTTCTGACTGAGTAATCTCTAGATTATGATGTGCTAGGATCTCTGACCTTCTTTCTTTGGACATTTTCAGAACCATTTTTGGAGTTTTTCCGAAGAGTGCAGAAGAGGTTACTGGCCACTCATTCAAACCTTGAACCTTGACTGTTCCCTCAGGAGTAAGAATCCTGTCATCACGAGCAAAAAGAGCATATGCGGCACTATCAAAAAAATCTACCCCTAGAGCCACCGAGAGAGGGAAGAGAAGAGGATGTCCGCAACCGAACATATGTATTGGCTTATCAGGCGGGATTTGAGATCTTGCGGCCAATATAATGCCGAATAATTCTAGATACCTTTGTTGCTCCATCAGAGGAACTATTCCTCCAATTGGATGTACTGCAAAAGTCCTTCCTGAGTCTTGTACTTGACTCATCAATCTAGCAGATTCTGCCCTTAGATCATGATGTAGCCCCCCTTGGATTGGTCCATTAAGTAAGATATCATTCCCTGCTTCAACTAGTGACAGATGAGCTCGGTTGAATGTCTCATCAACAGCATGCTGGATTTGACCCCTACTCATGTCAGGCCTTCCGAAAACATCCAACATGGTACCCACATCTACTCCAATTTCTCTTTGGAATGAGACTATCTCGGATGGCGAGACCTCAACATCCCCGTAGACGTATGACTGAAATGTTCCTGAGTCGGTGACTACCGCTCCAGGGAAATCTAACAATTTATGAATCCCATCTGATTTTGCAGGGATACTGAGTTTCTCATGCTTCCAGATCACATAGGAATTTGTTATAAGAGCTTCAACACCATACTTTTCCCACATTTCTCTTGGCTCAATAGTTCGTAAATTCGGATTTACCACTGGAAGTAACATTGGCGTGGTAACTACTCCATGACGAGTGTGGAACCTCCCAATTCTAGCGGCGCCATCCCTTTTGGTTATCTCGAACTTTCCCCAGTCTTGGGGCCGGCAGGGCACGGGTGCCGGGTTCGAGTCCATGGTCTTGGGTATGAGTTTCCGTCATCAACCCTCGCTATATCTAGATATCACGGACATACTAACATTCCCATTGATTAGTTCCATTTTGACTTCATCTCCGGTATTAATTTCCATTATTGGATCATTCTCAAAACTATGTGCATATGGGGTACCTAAGAGAGATGCGGCTGGAAGCGTTAGAGGGCATACATCTCGATTAATTATTGCCAATGGCCCCATTCCTGTGTAAATCAGTCCCATCAATACGAATGGTGCGACTGTGGAACCGGAACCCTTTGGGTATATCAATATCTTATCTGCAATCTGGATACCGTCGAGAGGGTGTCCGGTTTCCTCAATCACACCTGTATCTCTGTTGACATATCCAAGATATGTTATGGGGACATCAGTGACAAGAGCCTTGCCCGTGATAGACCATCCTTCCTGACTAGGTATTCCACGTCCATTTGTTGAAAACTCACCTCTGGAGATATTTTTGTGAGAAGTAGATTTCTTTATTTTTCCTGACGAAAGTGTGGGCCTGGTGCCTGTGATCAATGAAGGATCGAAAGCATGTGAGACGCAGTCCCCTATTTTTGCTACACTTGTTGGCATCTTATTGAGTCCACTGGTAAGATAGTGCTCTGCCTTTAACGAGTTGGTCAGTAAGTGGTTATATCGGGAACGGTTGTAGGGCGTCACTTCAGGACAGGTGTCCCTTAGGACCAATGCACCCCCCTCTTCCAGGAGGTCCAATGTACCATCCGCCTCAATGACATCATAATTGTAGGAGCTCATGAAGACCCAGAGTCTCTGATCTGGTATTTTCTCCCCTAATTCCATCTTTGAACGCATGAATGCGGCAGTTGCTCTGGCCTCTCCGACGCTGGCTTGAGGGCAACCGATTACTACCAAGTCCACCTTTCCCTTAGGGGATAAATCATGATACCTTCCTGAAAGATCAGATTCTGTGAAAGTTAGAACTGCTTCGTATGATTTAACCCTCGGGGCATCGGGCGTTAATCCATCTGCCCATAGCATGGGACATCCATAATTGGCCGCCGCGGCGGTTAGCGCCTTTTTCATTTCGAATGTAGCTTCTGGGAGGCCGCTAATTCTCGGCATCGGGCCCCATGGCAGGTCCCATTCTGGTTGAATCTGTTTTCCAATCCAATCGCCAAGTATACTCCAGTCAGTAACATCTTCCATTTCACATTCGACTTCTACAAAGATATTTGGAGTTCTATTTTCTTCGATGTGCAGTCCCCATTTAGGAGCCCATCCGGTCAAAGCTGTTGCCAAAGCAGAAAGTCCCGATTCTCTATTCGTAACCAGTGAGGTATAGGAATTCGAGAAGCAAACAGCATTTGATTCGGCCCATGAGCCTATGCCACTTTCATCTTCTATTCCTCTGTCATATGGCGTGCATGAAAGAGTAGCCTCGATTCCAAGTTCTGAATACGAATGCACGATTTCGAATTGTTGCTCGAGAAAGTCTGGATAGTCAATTCCCATCTCCTCCATCTTCTCATGATCACAGCCTGCGGAATTCAGAGTTGTTGGTATGGTCACCTTTCCCAGTGGATCACCTGATAAATCTGCTAAAAACCTCCTTAATCCGTGTCCGCCAGTGATTACACTGACTCCAGAAACATGGGCATTACTGACTCTGATGAATTCACTAGCCCCAGCAGTAGATGCCAAATCCACAAGTAGTCTAGCCGCCTTCTGCTTGGTGGAGCCATGATGGCCACTGAGCATTGAGTTCAATTCTGAAGGGACGTCCACACACGGTGACATGATGGGAGCACCTTCAAGATTAGGTGTAAATGAGAAAATTGATGATTAAAACTTAGATTTTCACTTATGGTGGAGAACTCCATATTATCAACTGCGGTAGTTAGGAATATTTGTCTGCGAGTAGTCTGGAGTTAGAGGAGTCCCTCATTTATTTGATTGATACTTGGTTTTGAATGGTGATATGATGAAAATTGAGAAGATTTACGGCATATATCATGCAGATGGAGGGATAATTGGTGAGCTTTCGTACGTATGGGGAAAGATCACCGGTACGGCTCACTGTTCACTCTGTGACATTACCCACAGCGGCATCTCAATGAAGAGGGAGTGGAAAGATTTCACTAGTAACTTAGATACGGATTTTGAGCTTCTTCATCTGAACGAACAAAACTCAGATCTCGCTGATTTTACCAAGGGGAGGACTCCTTGTGTAGTTGCAAAGGAGTCGGGCGAACTAAGGATTATCGTAGATGCAGAGGCCCTTGAAGGATGCAATAAGTCAGTCAGCTCATTCAAGGAGATTATGGAGTCATCTTTGAACTAATCAAATACATTACAAACTAATCGGCGGTGCGAAAGATATGGCAGATGATCAAAAGCCTTTGGCTACTTCCGGAGTTCAAGAAACATTGGTTCCAGAAAGAGTAGTTGACGGTTTGCCAACTATGTACTGCTTTGAGACCTGTCCTTTCTGTTTCAAGGTCAAAGCACTACTTGGTAGCAGGGGGATAGAGTACTCAAAGGTAGAAGTTGATCCCACTTTCAAGACACAGTTGAAATGGTCAGAATGGAGTGCTGTACCTGTTTTTGTCGATATTGATGGTACACAGGTGAATGATTCCAATTACATTCTACACTACATTGACAGCAAAGACACCAATGGTTTCCCTCGGGCCGGCGAAGATCCTGTGCAAGACGAATGGATGGATTTCTCAAATCTAATTCTCGGAAAGTCGATTGTCGCGGTGATTTACAAGTCATACAGAACCTCCCTTCAAGCCTTAGACTATGTCACTAGGATTGATAATTTCTCATTTGGAACTAGGCTGGTGAATAAATGGGTAGGGGGCATCATAATGAGAATGGTAGGAAAGTCCAGAGCCAAGATGTTCGAACTCCCCCCTCGGGAAAACCTAGAGTTTCAGCTTGACCATATGGCTAGTGGAATCAAGAGTGATTTCTTCGGCGGAGAAAATCCCAATGGGGCCGACTTTGCAAACTTCGGAATTTTGAGATCAATGGAAGGCTTGTACGGTTTTGAAATCGTCGAGAGTCACTCTACTGTTTGGCCATGGTACCAAAGAATGAAGCTCTCTTCAGGAATATGAACTATTCTTTTGAGAGCTTGGACTCGATCTTCGTTAGAATATCCCTAATTTCAACTAGAACGTCACTGGAATCGGTTGTTTGTGCAGGCTGTTGAGGAGCGGAAACTAAGGAGTCCCTTTGCTGGAGAACAAGGTCACGAAACTGATCTGAATTTTTTACCCCCGTGAGGATGAATGGAGCGGCTCCGGCTGTCTCGAATTGCATCCTGACTACTCCAAACATCTTCAGTATTGGGCCCTCATGGATTGAGACATCAGTTAGCTTGTCCAGGGCGATATTCTGCTGCTTCTTGAACATCCAACCCATGCGCATGTTGAGGGAGCGTTCTGTGAGGGCCCCGCTCATGTGTTCGTACTGCTTCTGATGAACAAGCCACCCAAACGGAATCCAGATCGGCATTAGTATGATTCCGACCACCGAGAATAGAAGTCCTAAGTTTGCAGACATCCACCAGTAAATGATAATTTTCCTATCGAACTCGACAGCCATCATCTGGCCACTGTCGGCATAGCTGGTATGGGTTTGTGAGAGTTCATCCATGATAGAACCGAGGTGCGGCCCATAATTGAAGTCAGCGGTCACTTCTCTTGAACACTGGAATCGGCTTCATCTTGTGCGAATTAGCCTTATTGAGTTCCATGTATCTTGCCATTACTTGTCTCTGCCTATCACTGGGCTCCGCTTCTGAAGGGCCCTCAATATCCCTCATAGCCCACTCTAGTTCCTCATAGGTAGCTCCTATCTGTTCCTCATCGGTTCTACCATCTGCCCATAGTCCATCGGTTGGCACGGCGTCTTGGATTTCTTGGATGACTCCCAAAGCGTCGGCGAGGGCGTAAACTTCTGACTTGTATAGATCGGCGAGGGGGGAGATATCTACCCCTCCATCACCATACTTGGTGAAGAATCCGACTCCAAAATCTTCGACCTTGTTTCCTGTGCCCACAACAATGCCATTGATGGATTTAATACCAGCGAAATTATACAATGCGGCCATCCTAAGTCTGGCCCTAGAATTTGCCATACTATGATCTGTGAAGTTGTCTCCAAAAGCACTACTAAATGAGTCGAACGTTTCAGACAAATCGATAGTCTCGGACCTTACATTATCCCAATTTTTTGTCAGCCATGACAAATGCTGATTGGAAAGGTCGAATTGATTCTCAATCTGATGAATAGGCATATTTAGAGCAAGTGTATTGAGCCCGGTTTTGGCACATAGGGTGGAAGTTACAGCTGAGTCTATCCCTCCAGAGACTCCTACTACAAGGGTTGTTATCCCATTACTGTTGGCATAATCCAAAATCCATTCAGTAATCTGTTCACCTAGTTTTTCCCAGTCCTGCACGATACATCACCTAATGACAAGCTACTCCATACTTCTTGAGTCTCCAGTAGTTGTAGGGCCATGGCGTCAGGAATCCTGCGATCAACATCGGAACTATGACCCACAAAGTCAGCTTGGCCCCTCCGGTCAGAACAATATCAACAATATTCATCGCTGCTTCCATTGAAATCATCGAAATTAGAGACATCCCAATAGCGACTCTGAACGCTTCTTTCAATGCCATCTGCGCAGACAGGATGAATGTCTCAAGAGCGATAGAGGTCATGATTCCATTGAACATCGCGAGCATCATAATCGACATTGTAGACCAGCCAAGAGTATCAAAATAAGGAATAAATTGGAATGCGGCGATGGTTCCGAAGTCTCCGATACTGCAACCGACCAAACACCATTTCGTGTTATGAGCAGACTGTCTCCACACGGGACCGTCTGTCCAGTTGAATGGTTCGGACTCGCCATCTACAATATACCCGGACTTCAGAATTGCGAGTTTTATCTCCTCGAAAGTAGCTCCAGAGTGGGTAATGACAGCTGTTCCCATTACATGAGAGACATCTGCAGATGAGACTGAAGCTAGTGAATTTAGAGCTGAAGACACATTTGAAGAACAGCCGTCACAGGTCATACCTCCGACATTGACTGTCAGCGTCTCTGTCATATCACGGCGTTGATGAAGGCATTATTGAACCCTGCTAGTGAGATATGTCCAAATCTGGCAACGAGTCATATTCAATACGATGCCTTTGCTCGCGACGTCATGGTAGTGCCCGAGCCCGCGGGTGAGTTTGATCCAGTTGCCCTGGAGAGCTCCTTGATGGATACTTGGAGAGTCGAGGGGACTTTTGCTAAATCTATTGAATCAAGGAGGGGGCATGGATCCGCTTTCACATTTCTTGAAGGACCGCCAACTGCTAATGGGAAGCCGGGAATCCATCATGTAATTTCGAGGCTTTTCAAAGACATGGTATGTCGATGGAAGACTATGGAGGGGCACGTGGTTGAACGGAAGGCAGGATGGGATACCCATGGACTACCTGTAGAGATAGAAGTTCAGAAGCAACTTAATTTGATGTCTAATGAAGAGATTGAGAAGTTTGGGATGAAGGAATTCAATGAGAAATGTAAGGAGAGCGTATGGACTTACGAAGAGGCCTGGAGAGAAATGACTGAGAGAATGGCTTTCTGGGTTGACCTTGATGATCCCTATGTAACCCTGCATGACAAATACATAGAATCGGCTTGGTGGTCACTGAAGCAGATGTTCGAGAAGGGTCTCCTATTCAGGGGGCACAAGGTCCTCCCATACTGTCCCCAGACTGGAACGAGCTACTCCAGCCATGAGGTCTCTCTAGGATACAAAGAGGTCACTGAGCCCGCTGTGTTTGTCAAATTCAAGTTATTGGACGATAATGCTTCGGTGCTGGCTTGGACTACAACTCCTTGGACCCTCCCTGGAAATGTAGGGCTTGCAGTTGGTCCGGATTTAACCTACTGCCGAGTGAAAATTACCTCTGGGCCATCTGATTCTTGGGAAGGCAGAGGAGGTGCAGAA
>DALF01000001.1 GCA_002499345.1 Euryarchaeota archaeon UBA170
AAAGGGAATCTTCACGGCAGATGAGTTTGAAGAGATAATGGAGCACGCCAAAGCCAGATGTGCCGAATTAAGGGAAATTGTAGACTAATAGGTGATTGAATGTCAAAAAGAACACAGAAAGCAGGCCTTACAGCACGTTATGGTTCACGGTACGGAGTTAGCGTTAGAAGGAGAGCCGGCTCAGCCATAAGGAAGAAATCAAAGTTATACACATGCCCCAAGTGCCATTATGTCAAAGTAAGGAGAAAGTCAGCTGGAATTTGGCATTGTAAAAAGTGCGATCATACATTCTCTGGCGGAGTTTGGGAGCCTTTCACGAGAGCGTCCGATGCTAACAACAGGGTAGTTAGGAGATCAATGGAAGGCGCCACAGCTACTGATATGGCTGTCATCGCTCAACAAGCTGCAGTTGACTTTGAGAGAAAATTAGCGGAGGCAGATGAAATTGCCGACTCAGAGGAAGAATGAGAGAACTATCTCTCTATCTCTCGATTTCCCTCATGCTGAAGCGGAGCACATAGCGAGCGGCCTGAAAACTGAATCAGACTTTATCGAGGATAATGGAAAAATCTCTATCTCAATCACTGCAAGTAATTTCTCAGATACAAGGGCCATATGGAATTCCACAATGAGAGGGATAATCGCTTCTGAGCAAGCTTTGAATGCAATCAGAGAATCAGGTGACTAGTATGAACGCAAACAATGACATCGCAGAGGCTTTGAAAGCAGTAGCTCAAGAGTTACAGGCCACTCTGGCTCAGATGCAAAATGTCACTACGCAACTAAGCGAGTTGACAATAACAATCGACGCACTATCTAGTCAGCATCCTTCTAAGCCCGTATACAGGGCAATCGGAAGCCTCCTTCTCGAGGTTGAAGATAGAGAATCACTGAAGGGGGACTTGGGGCTAACTATGAATTCATTTCAAGAGCACATGGATAGGCTTTCCTCCAAAGAGAAAGAGCTTCGAGAAAAATATGATGCCCTAGTCAGGGCATATGAATCACAGTGAGATTATGCCGGGAATAGAATCTGAACAAAATGAACTCAGCATCGACTTAAAGTTCATGCTCGATTTACTTTCCGAAGGTAAGACAAGCGATGCATTGCAACTCTCAGGATCACTGTTGGAGAGGTCTAGGTCGCCTTCAGAGAGAAATCATGAAATTGAGGCCAGAGTCAGGTTAGAGAGGTCGCTTATCGGAGCGGTAAATGAGGAAGAAATCGGATCTGAATTAAGGTGGTGCGTAGACAGATTAAATGCCATATCAAGCGGATCTTCGGTACACGGCCTCGCATTACTAAATCTAGCTACATGGCACGCTAATAGAGGTGAGCTAATGATGTCCTTAGCTACTCATTCTGGAATTTCAATCAATAACGGGCACCCTCTAGACATAAATTCACTATCTAGATTAGAGGTTGGCAGAATTCTCAGATCAATGAATGACTACGGGCCCGCTATGAGGCACCTATGGTCGGCAAGATCGGGATTCATAGAATTAGAGATGGTTCCAGAGTCAATCACCACATCCCTGGAATGGCTCGATCTAGCACTTGACGATATAAATGAAGACTCTCCAACTATGGCCTCAATAATTGATGATGCCAAACCACGTCAGGGGCCTGGCAATACCATCACCCCCTCCAATCCCGATGATATTGCCTCTGTCGTAGAGTATCTATTTCCAATTTTAACTCAAGATTTGTCAGGTACATCGAGGGTGGATATTGGATTAATTATTGAGGCGTCTGAGAAAATAAACAGAAGCGTATGGAGGAATGCCATAGAATCTAGAAAGAAAGAAATTCAGGACCCTAGTCTTTTGGAAGAATTCCAGTCGTGATTCTTTATCTTCATAATCTCTTCTTCATCCCAAGAAAGTCTAGATGGGATTTCTATACACCATCCAACTTCCTCAATAGATACATCATCCGAATCCCATGGTTCTGGAAATGGCTCATCATTCACTTCAACGAGAACGACCACTCCGCCGTCTACTAGGTCCTCCTCGTACGATACTGCAGTCCCTAGTAACCCAGTCTCCTCATAGAGTTCTCTCAATGCCGCAACATCCCATTCCTCTTCATCTATGACCTCCCCGCCGGGTAGCTCCCAACCTCTCTCTTTATGCAATACCATAATCCAGGGATTGCCTAAATTCGCTCCTTTAATGGAGTATGTCCAACATAACACAAACATCATTCTCTCTCCATTTTTTTCCGCAGTTCTTCATTAATTTCAATAGCCCCTTCAATTCCTTGTGCAGCCATTCTTCTCGTCATGAAGAATGCTTCAGAAATCCTCCCTTCAATGACCATTTCTTCCACCTCTCCCATTGGATTTTCAGCAATCTCAACCACCTTACTTTCAATTTCACTATCAGGGGTGGCCATATCTTCCATCTTACTGAGGAAATCAACTCTCTGTTCTATGCCAGGCGACTTCCACTTCCTCCTTTGCTTCCCATCAAGCTCATCTTCCATCCTTGATTTGAACTCGTCTCTGACTGGATTCCCAGGGAAGCACGACTGAGCCTGATCATAGCAAAGCCACGCGTCACTATATTCGCCCCTCCTTTCATGCATCCTGCCAAGTGACGCCCAAGCCTCATGATTGGTCGGCCTCTGAGCCAGAATAATCTTCGATAAACGCATAAATTGATCTTCATCACCTGAGTCTCTTATTCTTTCAATCCTTCTCGAGAATAGTGTATTAGCCCTTCTATCTCTTAGATCTAGCTTACTTGTTCTATCTAGGAAGTCTGCTAGAACTCCTTTAGAATTTGAGACCATCTTCCACCACTGGTTAGGGTCCAGCGGATCAGCATCTAAGGAAGCAAGAAGCAAACGGTAACCAGATGTCAAGAAATCAATCCCCTCCAATTGAATTAGTTGCTCTGGCTTCCTTCCCAAAACCGAGAATAAGTCTTCCAGAACAGACTGAATGCCCTCTGAATCGCCAAGAAGAGTCTTTACTCTCACCAGGATTTTCCAATTATCTGGATTAGTAAAATCGTATAGAACGGCCTGTCGAGCACTTTGTTCTCCCCATTCTAAGTTGACAAGTCGATCTTGTATCAAATGCCCATTCTCATCCAAAGCGAGATTAACATATTTCTCGGCCTGACTTCTATGTCTATCTCCGAGACTCCTCCGGGGGTGTTGCAGACTATCTGCAATATCTGAATCTGACATAATGACCTCACAAAACCGACTCGAAAGGAGATTTATCCGAGCCGGGAGTAAGAGTAGCGTCCATCCCGATTTTACTTGTTACTCCATCTTCGGTTCTACTAGGGTCGAGACTGGACCCCCTCTGTCCACTGAGGATTATGGTATCTTTATCTGGTTGCCATCTTGTCATCAATGCCCATTCTACTCTTTTTGGATCTGAGATATCTATGTCCGTATCAACCACTACAACCTGTTTCATCGAGGGATGGCCCCTGAAAGCGGCCTCGATGGCTAGCATCCCGTCACCAGTATTCTTTGGAACTATTTGAACCACCGAAGACAGCCATCCACATCCCCCATCGGTCATGTGGACATCCACGCATTCAACTACCTTAGATACTGAATTCTTTATTGTAGGTGCCCTTGGCATTCCCATTAATGTTCTATGTTCAATTCCAGTAGGTATCAGTGCGTGAAATATGGGGTCAATACGATGATGTACGCATTCATACTCAATCACGTGCTCCTGTCTAATATCGTCCACCGTTCCCGTGATGTCTACATACGGCCCCTCATCGTCTCTCTCAGTAGTAATCCTGGCTTCCATAGCATACTCAGCATCAGCAGGAACCATGACTCCGTTAGGGAGTATGACGACTTTCAGAGGTGAGCCATGTAGCCTCAGATGCAAGGAGGAGGCGACAGTTAACTCATCGACATAGTCGGAGAACGACATAGCCGCCGCCAGAAGGACTGTGGGATCAGCACCATTCACCACGGCAATCGGAACATCCTCTCCTGCCTCTGCAGCTTCGGAGCTAATCGTCCTTAGGTGCCTAGGTACAAGCCTAGCAACGGTGTGATTACTGTCCCTCAGTAATTGACGGTGGAATGATACGTTCCTAACTCCGGAATACTGTGCAACAATAATTGACGCTGACTGATACCTCCCGCCATCCTCCTCAAAGTGCCAGGGAATAGGAATTTTTGTCAGATTGACATCTTTCTGGCCAGATTGCATCACCGGCGCTTCGGTAGAGTCTACAATCTCGGGATCTGAAGGATTCTCCATGGCCCATGCAAGTACGTCAATCAAATCTCCCGGTGATATGTCAAACATTTCACACAATCTTGACTTCTCTAGGACATTTAGAGCCGCTCTGTGTCCGGGGGCCTCACTTATGTCATTGAATACTAGGGGGATATCCCCCAGCATGTTCGAAGTTTCAATCATACCATGCAAAACGCTAGTAGATTCCTGTACGCTATGGACGCCATTCAGCATGTCACGGAAGGCCATATTGGGGGGCGGTGTCAATACATGCTTGAATGTTAGTGACATTACCCCTCTCTAGGGCCCACTTAGTCGAGGCTATCCCGTCACGCTCTTATACCCCATGAGGGTCGGCGAGACGTCATTTGAGGTGTCATTTTGGGTAGAGGTCTTTTCTCCGGGCAGAAGATGAAGTCTGATAGGAAGAGATATCGCTGGAAGGAGCGCAAATTTAGAGACCGACAATTCAAGCAACAGAGAGGCGGTGTTCTAAAGCACGATCCTCTAGTGGGCAGTACTCAGGCCAAGGGAATAGTAGTAGAAAAAGTCGGTTTTGAGGCCAAACAACCCAATTCTGGTATCAGAAAGGCAGTCAAGATCAGCCTCATCAAAACTGGCAACAGACTTACTGCCTTCGCCCCTGGCGATGGTGCGATTTCATTTATCGACGAACATGATGAGGTTCTCGTAGAGGGCATAGGCGGTAGCAAAGGAAGGTCATACGGGGATATCCCCGGTGTCAGATACAAGGTCATCAAGGTCAACGGCGTATCCTTGGACGAAATGGTAAGGGGCCGTAAAGAGAAGCCAATCAGGTAGGTATTGAGATGTCCGATGAAACAATCCAAGCAGATTCTATGGTAGAGGCACCAATCGCAGGGATTGGGACCATGGTCTTTGGAAAGTGGGACGCCGCAGAGGTTACTTGTTCAGATCCCGGACTTGCACCTTACATCAATCTCACAACCATAGGTACGCCTCACAGTGGAGGGCGACACGCTAACGCATGGTTTGGTAAGTCAAAGCTCTCGGTGGTTGAAAGGTTCATCAATAATCTAATGAGAACGGGCAAATTCTCAGGAAAGAAGCAACATTGTGCCAAGGCATATGAGGCAGCACTAGATTCAATCAATAACAGGACAGGGGAGAATCCCCTACAGTCCTTCATAGATGCCATTGTAGAGGCATCCCCCTGTGAGGAAATAACTAGAATTAAGCAAGGAGCAGTCAGTACGCCAAAGGCAGTAGATTCTTCTCCTAGCAGGAGATTAGACATAGCACTGAGAAATCTAGCCATAGGTTGTACGTCTGCTACAGCTGGAAGCAAGAGAACTCTGGTTCAGGGAATCGTTAGTGAAATCACCAAAGCCGCAGAGGGAGATGTAGCGGCTTTCTCCATAGGTAAGAGGGAAGAAATTGAGCGTGTTGCCGCTTCGGCAAGGTAATTCTTCTGCATTCTTACGGTCATGTTTTACTTCTCCCCACAATCGGATTTATGAACCATAGTCAGGTGGACGGGACAATTGAGGAATTAAGATGGGTCGTAAGGAAGACAACATCAAGAGAGCTACAGAGATAATGCATGATCGTGCGCATATCAGAAACATTGCTATTGCCGCCCATATCGATCATGGTAAGACCACCCTTTCAGATAACCTGATTGCCGGTGCGGGGATGATGTCAGAAGAACTAGCCGGGAAGTCTAGGGTCTTAGATTTCGATGAGCAAGAAAGCGCTCGAGGAATTACTATCAATGCGGCCAGCGCTTCTATGGTTCACGTCGTGGGTGGGCAGGATTACCTGATCAATCTGATAGACACTCCTGGTCACGTTGATTTCGGAGGAGACGTAACAAGGGCAATGAGGGCTGTTGATGGTTGTATCATATTAGCCTGCGCGGTAGAAGGTACAATGCCACAGACAGAGACCGTTGTTCGTCAAGCGTTGAAGGAAAAGGTCAGGCCAGTACTATTCATAAACAAGGTAGACCGACTAATCAATGAGTTACAAATCGATGGACCTGAGATGATGGCCAGGTTTGAGAAGATAATATCTAAAGTAAACAGGTTAATTTCTACTTATGCTCCTGAAGACCTTGGTAAGGAATGGCAAGTTTCTGTTCAGAAGGGAACAGTGGCATTTGGTTCGGCTTACTACAATTGGGGGATGTCAATACCATACATGCAGAAGAGTAATATCAACTTCAAGCAGATTTTCGAATATTGCCATGATGACAATCAGAAAGAATTAGCAAAGCTCGCACCAGTTCATACTGTTTTGCTGGATATGACCGTTGATAAGCACCCTTCTCCCGTAGTGGCTCAGAAGTACAGAATACCGAATATATGGCAGGGTGACTTAGAGTCGGGCGTTGGTAAGGCTATGATGGAATGCGACCCCGACGGCCCCCTATCACTCATGATTACCAAGATATGGATGGACCCACATGCTGGAGAGGTAGCTGTAGGAAGGGTATACTCAGGACGAATTAAGCATGGAGAGACAGTTTGGGCGATCGGCGCTGCCAAGGCTGAGAGAGTCCAACAGGTCGGCATGATGGTCGGCGGAGATAGGATATCCACCCCAGAGGTAACATCGGGAAATATCGCAGCTATCACAGGAATTAGAAGTGCTGCCGCAGGAGTTACAATCGCAAGAGAAAAAGATGCTCCGCCATTCGAAGCTATCAGACACATTTCAGAGCCTGTTGTTACCGTAGCAGTAGAGCCCAAGTCCATGAAGGACCTCCCAAAGTTCATTGATGCTCTAAGGGGGCTTGCCAAGGCAGACGCATCTCTCGAGGTATCGACAAACCAGGAAACTGGAGAGGCTCTACTGGCAGGTATGGGAGAACTGCATCTTGAGATTACGGTATACAGGCTAGAGGAAGAACAAGGAATCAAGGTAAAGGTCAGCGAGCCAATTGTCGTTTACAGGGAATCAGTTCAGACTGATAACAAAGGAAGACCTTTCGAAGGAAAGTCACCTAATAGGCATAATAGATTCTATGTTGAGACCGAGCCCCTTCCAGATGATGTAGTCGATAAACTCAGGGCCGGCGAATTCAGAGACGGTACAGTCAGGCCCAAGGATGCCAAGGAAATCGGCGATCAATTCGCAGAACTAGGCATGAATAAAGATCTGATGAGGAAGATATACGCCATTAACGGCACCAACGTCTTGGTCAATGATACGAAAGGAATACAAAACCTCCACGAGACAAAGGAGTTGATTATTGATGGATTCAATGATGTTTGTAAGAAAGGTCCGGTGGCAGATGAGCCACTAATGGGGGTAATGGTCAGACTAGTGGATGCTAAACTACACGAAGATGCCATTCACAGAGGACCGGCTCAAACTATCCCTGCGGTGAGGAACGCCGTTAAGGGGGCTTTCATGAGATCAAGACCAGTTATTTTTGAGCCCATACAGAAGATTCAGATAGACTCTCCTAACGATGTAATCGGCGGAGTGACCAGAGAAGTCTCAACAAGAAGAGGAATAATAGAGGATATGCCGGTAGAAGATGGCGTTACCAAGGTAATCGGAACTATTCCTGTTGCAGAAACATTCGGATTCTCCAATGATATACGAGCTGCCAGCCAGGGTCGGGCAATTTGGAATATGGAAAACGCAGGATTCGTCCACTTGCCTCCCAATCTGTACGAGAAGGTAACAGGCGAGATCAGGGAAAGAAAGGGGCTTAAGCCAGAAATACCCGGCGAGTCTCACTATCAGGACTAGAATCAGTTTATTCTGACTAGTTGGAAATCGGTCATTTCCCTCAATATGGTCAATGATTCCGACTCATCAAGTATATCCAAACATGCATGAGCCTTAGCATGGTGAAACATAGCCCTATCTTTAGCATATTTTATGGAGCCGTTATCATACAGCTCTTGGACAGCATTAGCTAGTAAATCTGGTGTACATTCCCCAGATCCATAGGCCTTCGTGAAAGAAGGCAGTGGGTTCCCCGAATCAAGAGCGTGAATAGCAATAAGCGTCCTTTTTCCCTGTAAGATATCCGATCCTGCAGGTTTTCCTAGAGTTTCAGTATCGCCCGTGATATCAATCAAATCATCCATTAATTGGAAGCATAATCCCATATTAAGGCCCCATGCCGCCAAAGAACCCACTACTTCCTCCGAAGCACCAGAAAGCTTCGCCCCAGTCATTGCACATGTCTCGAACATCGCGGAGGTCTTACCAGCAATCATCTCTATGTACTCGTCTTCAGAGACAATCTCTCTCTTCTCAAACTCCATATCTATCATTTGGCCTTCAGCAACTCTTCTGACCATTTCGCCAATCGATTTAACCAAGAATACAAGATCATCAGAAGCTATGTGTTCAGACTCAGCTAGAATTTCAAATGCTACGGCTAGCATAGCATCGCCAGCATTTATTGCTGTAGCATCGTCATAAGCTACATGGACAGCTTCCAAACCCCTCCTAATTGGATCCTGATCCATGATATCATCATGTACCAGTGTGAAATTATGAATTATCTCGATCGAAGCACCAAGTGTATTGTGGCCCGGATTAGATTCTCCCACGGCATCACCAACAAGTTTCGGCATAATCGCCCTTAGTCTCTTCCCTCCTCCGGTGAAAAGATGCTTCATCGCTCCATGCAACCGCTCCTGTTTTATTTTAGACAGACTAGAAAGTATCTCCTGTTCAACAACTTCTCTATGCTCTGCCAGCGCACCCATCAATGAAGATCCAGGTGAGAAAACTTCCCCATTTATCCCGACCTCTCCAAAGACAACAACTCCTCCTTTTTCGACAATATTATCAAGATTGGGGTACTCATCCTCAAGAAACTCCTTCCAAAGTAGCCTAAACCACGGGGCCACGATTTGCTCTTTCCATTCTCCTGTTCCTTCCATTAACTGTATAATTTCTTCAGGGCCAATCCACTTATGACTAGAAATTTCATTTGCATTGGGCATTAAATCCAAAGAATCTACTCTTGCAATCAAAACATGATCTACTTCATTCTCCAACCATTCATTGTTCCATCTGCATTTATACTGGAAAGACCCTAGATGAGAAAACTCCATTGAGTTGGCGACTTCTTGATCTATTCCTAACTCCTGAGGTAGCTTTCTCTTTGCCGCATTGATGCAACCCTCCTTCGAATCTCCATTCTCGCCATCAATATCTAGTGGGTGACTGCAACAGCTATTTGCCCAAATCCCTGGAAATGTTATCTTATCATGCGATCTCTGTTGAATCAGTAATCTGTCCTCTGAGTCGAATATTAGGACACTGAAGGCTCTATGAAGAAAACCCTCTTCATTGTGACACAATAATTTACTCTCCGATCCTATCATGTTGTCTTCAAGGTCGACTAGAATACAACGCTCAGCCATCATCTGGGCCTGTGAGTTATCATATCCCGAAAGGGCGTTGCCTTCATCGACCATGCCATTCCGAGAAACCCTAGGCATATAACAGAATCCAATCAACCAAGTATTTTGGTGCCGATGGTCGTGCCCTCTTCTATTAGCTGACTAATCCTCTCAGGGTGATTGCCATTGATGAACCAAACCTCGTTAACACCTCGTGATATCTGCGAGGCTCTGGCCGCCTTCAATTCAATTCCTCCAGTGACATCCTGCTCCGAATTATGAGCGGTCTCGACACTTTCTCCAGCTCTCCATATTGGTATCAGTTTAGAACCTTCCACATTCGGAGGCATATCCATCATCCCGTCTACGTCACCAAGAAGAAAAACACAATGAGAAACCGAAGATAATTCAAGGGATATTCTGGCCATTAAATCATCTCCCGATAGGATGCCGAACTCAGCCTCGCCGCCAACTATGACAACGTCTCCAAATGATACTGGGACCGTTCCTTTAGGGACGTTCTCAAAGATTGCTAAATCTCCATTAAAGTTACTGCCAGTACCAACTGCCCAATCAGACGGTGGGAAAACCTCACATTTGATGCCATGAAGATTCAAAGAATTAGTTACATATCCACACAGCTCTATCATATCCGATCTAACTCTGATAACAGCCTCCCGTTGTTGTTCTGAGATCTCAGGATTCATACCGCCGGCCAAGGACCACTCCTTGGCTAGTAGATGTCCGAATGATCCAGCACCATGGATTAATATGACCGTATGTCCATTTGAAATTATTTTGGATATCTCTTTACAAATGGAGTCAATAATTTCTTTCTTAGGAGCTTTAAATGATGATTTATCAGTGATAAGGCCCCCTCCTAACTTCATCACTACCTTCGCGGCCATGGAGGTCTGAGGCATTAGTTAGATTTGGGTTCTCCTGTCATATTATTGAAAGGTTCATTTCTTATTGAGGTCTGGAAGGGATATGTCCGACGCCAGTGAGATTGAAATCTTCCAACGGTGGCTACAGTCTAAGCTAGCCGCTACTCAGCATATTGAAGACCCTGTCGAGAGGGATCGGAGAAGATCGCACATAGAGTCAGCCATTTCAGAAGCTATCTTCTTCAGGGAGTCTCTGGAGAAATTAGATTCCCTGGAGTCACCCGCGCCATTCATTGAGAGGAGTTCAGCGGTTAGATCAGTAGAAAATAAGGAATATGCAGTCTCAACTAAGGATGGTAAGAAGTGTATCAAATGCTCTTCCGATCTAGTAGAAGATCTCAGTTTCTGCCCGATTTGTGGAGAAGAGAATTAATCACTCTTCTTCGTCCCACTTAGCTCTGGCTAATAGGAACTCAGGGTCGTCATCTGGTAGTACGCTCAAGTACTCGCCTGCTACTGAATCTGCCAAATAAACTGTAACTCCTGCATGCCAAACAGTATCTCCAGATGCAACCATCGATGCAGTATCTACTTCCAGAATGGCCGGCCTACTGTGGTGTACTTTTCCTGCTTCAGCAGCAGATCTCACAGTAGCTGAAAGATGTACATGCGACCTCCCGCTAGGAGAAATACCAACTTCAAGCAAGTTTTCAGCCTCATCAGGGGAGCAAGGATAGAATAGAGATGTGGGAATATTGTCAGTTGGAAGGTCCAGCTCAATTTCTAGGCTATGTCCATAGGTGGCCCTGATTACGTTACCTCTAACCTCGTATCGTCCCTTTGGATCGGTCTCCGAAATAGCTCTAAAATGATGAGGTCTCAACCAGTGATACCTTCGTTCATTCGACTTCTTAAACTGTCTAATAATATCCTTAATGTCTATCCATCCATTGATATCCATCTCCAAATCAAACTTTTCAGGGGCATGTCTAAGGGCTAAGGCCAATCTTCTAGCCAGCGAATCCCTTTCATTCCCCCTCATGATGAATTTCCCTTCTGAATTACATGCCGGGCATAGGTCGTCATCCGAGAAATATCCATGTGTACTGCACTCTCTTATCATATTATCAGTCGTGCCACTTGAAGCCTTCTCATGAACCCCTCGGTCGGCAACGTTCTCGTGATTCCACCGCCAAGTGTTATTTTCCTCCATACTGCCCGGGGCATGTGAGAGCGGTAATTGTTGACTGGATGAGAAGCCCATTCCACCGAGCACACAAGGGAATGCTCTCCGATGTAAGGCCAGATGAATTGCTAAGGCAGGTTACCAAGTCTTTGCTAAGTAGAAATTCCATCGATACCAATGATATTGACGATATTATAGTCGGTTGTGCATATCCTGAGGGTGAACAGGGATACAATATCGGTAGATTATTGACATTCCTGGGTGAAATCCCAGATACTGTCCCGGGAATGACCATTAACAGATTATGCGGCTCATCAATGCAGGCCATACTTGTAGCCGCTTCAAGTATTGAGTCCGGATGGGGGGATTGCTTCCTCTGCGGCGGAATTGAGTCAATGAGTAGGATCAAGAGAAGGGGATTCAATTGGAGTCCTCACCCCACTCTCGAAAACGAATTTCCAGATGCATATATCAACATGGGATTGACCGCCGAAAATGTTGCTGATAGATGGAAAATTTCTCGAGTTTCACAGGAGGAATTCGCTCTCAATTCACACATGAAATCAATCCATGCAAGAGATAATGGATACTTCAAGTCTGAAATTTGTCCAATTATTAATCAAGGCGATTCTATATCTGAAGATGGCTGCATAAGGGAGACGAGCCTAGAGTCGATGTCCAAACTGTCTCCTGTCTTCAGAGAAGAAGGATCAGTCACTGCCGCTACATCCTCCCCTCTAACCGACGGGGCGGTTTGTATGCTGGTTTGTAGTTCAGATTTTGCTGAAAAGAATGGATTAGAGCCCCTAGCAAGAATAGTCACCAGTGCGGTTACTGGATGCTCTCCCGATGTAATGGGAATTGGTCCTATCTCAGCTACGCAAAAATTACTAGAACGCTCTGATTGGAATATTGATGATGTGGATATTTTTGAAATCAATGAAGCATTCTCTTCTCAGAGTATCGCTGTAATTAACGAACTATCTATCGACCAGGAAAAGGTAAACATCGATGGAGGCGCGATCTCAATAGGACACCCTCTCGGAGCATCTGGTGCGAGAATTGTGGGAAAGGCTGCGTCTATTCTTCATAGGACAAATTCACGTAAGGCCATAGCAACCATGTGCATCGGAGGGGGAATGGGTATTTCGATTGCGTTGGAGAGGCCCTAGAGGACAAGATTGCCATCGCATTCCGGACACGCATCACTTTCGTCCAATAGGGACGGTATTACTGCTAAGATACTGGAGCAATGTGGACATATCGCCATAACCTCCTCATCCCCCAATCCAGAGTCATTAATACTACTTCTACCCTCAAACCACGTTCTAAATGACGCACTATTGAGTGGCCTGATTCTTCTTGTCGATGAGATCCCAAGAAGTACATACAACGCTCCCACAACGGCAGAGGGGCCCATGATCATAATCAAGAAACCCTCAAACATGAAGCAAATTCCTAATGATCCAAGAGAAATTGTACAAATGAATATCCCAGGGCTCTTTCGAAGCCGTAGCAACACTGCACCAATGATTGAAATAGGCAAGGATAGGAGGCCAAATATCATTGGAAAGATAAAAAACACTGTTCTATCATATGGCAAACTGACTATTACGAGAAGTTGAACTATTGCAAGTACGACAAGAAGAAAAGACACGTGGCGAGTTACGGAAACCATGCCCCGACTCATATTCTCATACCTGCACGGGAGCGACGCACTCATGAATCACTCGGCAATCGGCAGTCATGGTCGGAGACACTGGCGTCAGCCAACTTAGCAATTCTCTGGCGGGCCGCAGGGTCATACTGGCCGTCACAGGGGGAATTGCGGCCGTGGAATCAATCAAACTGTGCCGAGAGCTAAGGAGACACGGTGCACTAGTATTTCCAATGATGACTAAGGAAGCAACAAAGGTAATCACACCACTCGCTCTTTCGTGGGGCTCGGGTACTGATATCGTCTCTGATTGGGATCCCGATATGTCGCAATTAGATGCCTATGATGGAATCATTGTTGCTCCAGCAACAAGAAATACCATCGCCAAGCACTTGAATGGAATTATCGACTCCCCCGTCATGATGGCACTTTCAGCTGCTAGGGGAAGTAATACTCCCATAATTTTCGTTCCATCTATGCATTCCGATCTTTTTGATGATCCAGTAACAGGCGATATATTATCTCAATTATCCGCTGAAGGGTCACATGTTATTGCAGATCAAGAAACAGAAGGAAAGAGAAAGCAACCAAATCACTTCAGAATAGTAGCAGAATCTAGTCATATCATCAATTCAGAACTCCCTGGTAGAAAGAGAGTGGCCATTACATTGGGTTCTAACCTTGCCCCCATTGATCATGTTCGTAGTATTATCAATTATTCATCAGGGGCGACCGGATGGGCTATCTCAGAATACCTGTACAGAATGGGGCATGACGTTTTTTGCTTAGCTGGCAGAACGAGCTCCTTTCCTAATTTCACCATGCCTAAAGTCAGAAACGCAGAGCACCCAGAAGAAATGTTGGATGAAGCATTGAAAATAGCTTCTTCTTTTTCTCCCGAGGTATGGATTTTCTCTGCGGCGGTACTCGATTATCTTCCAGACCAAGTACAAGTAAAGATTCCGAGCTCAAAAGATGACATTCAGATTAAATTGACCCCCTCTCGAAAGCACATTCCCAGAGTAATCGAGGCAACCGGTGAATGCTACTCTATTGGATTCAAACTAGAAAGTAATGTAGACGTGCAGCAACTACTGGAAAGGGCTTCTTCACAAATCTCTCGATATTCTATGGACGTAGTTTTTGCCAATAGACTGGAGGATCTGAAAAGTTCCAGTACGCCGAGAGCATGGTTGGTCGAGTCTAGTGGAGAAGCTACAGAAATACCAAATCTTATGTCCCTCTGTAATAAAATTGAGTCATTATTGGCGAATTAAGTACCCTATGATACGAATTATTCAAACCATCCCCGCACACGGCGATACATGGGCAACCCAAAGAAGGCTAAGAGAGGAATTCCTCCAAAGTCTGAATTCAACTTATGGTACCCTTCTATTGTAGAGATTGCAGATCTAGTAGACAAAAGGTACCCAATAAAGGGAATGGACGTTTGGAAGCCATATGGCCTGAAGGCGATGTCGCTTATTGACGGCCTTGCTAGAGATCAAATGTCTGCTACCAATCATCATGAACATAGATTCCCTCTACTAGTTCCTGAAAATTTGTTAGATAAGGAGAACAAACTTGTGTCCAGATTGAAGGCCGCTAGAGAGGCGGGTGTTGACCCTTCGGAACTTAGAATGGATGATGAAGACTCTGGCTTCAAGAAGGAGGTATACTGGGTCACACACGGTGGTGAAAATGAACTTGATTCGCCAATGTTTCTCAGGCCAACCTCGGAGACTCCCATGTATACAATGTTCTCTCTATGGGTCAGGAGCCATACGGATCTTCCTTTGAAGACATTCCAGATCGTCAATACATTCCGCTATGAGACCAAACAGACCAGGTCTTTCATTAGAGTTAGAGAAATTCACTTCTTCGAGGCTCATACTGTCCACTCTAACGAGGAAGGCGCAACAGATCAAATTACTGAGGATGCTAATATGGTACAGACTATTCTACATGACCTATGCCTCCCTAATCTAGTTTCTAAGAGGCCCATATGGGATACTTTTCCAGGGGCTTGGTATACAATGGCCGCCGATGTTGTAATGCCTAATGGTAGGACGCTACAGGTGGCTACATACCACCATTATCGCGACCAGTGGGCTAAAGCATTTGATTTGAAGTATGAAGATTCAAATGGCGAAACTAAATTCTGCCATCAGACTACATTTGGCATGTCTGAGAGATTACTAGGTTCTGTAGTTGGCATGCACGGGGATGATCAGGGACTAATCATGCCGCCTGCAATAGCTCCATTCCAAGTAATCCTATTGCCTATAGCGGCACATATCCGTGACGATGTAATGAGTGAGATTTCAACAATTAGAGATAGACTCGGTAAACTAGGAATTAGGTCATATTTGGATGATAGAGATGTCAGACCAGGTGTGAAACATTTTGACTGGGAGATTAAGGGAGCGCCCATTAGGCTGGAACTCGGACCTCGAGATATTGATTCAGGAAACTGTGTCATCACCGAGAGAACCGGTAAGAAGTATGATGCCAACCTAGCAACTCTTGAGGATGCGGTGACCGCCGCGTTGGAGTCAGTTGCCGATGAACTCAGGGCGAGGGCGAGCAACGTATTCTCCAGTCTAGTCTTGGAACTTCCAGATATCATCAATTCGGAAAGTGGCCATGAGTTCTCTTCCCCTCTATCAGATGGCAAAGTATACTCATTTCCCTTCTGCGGAAATGACTCTGATGCCGAGGTTTTGGAGAAACTATCCGGACTCACTATGCTCGGTGAATGTGCTGAAAATTATCGAGAGCCAAGAAATTGTATTATCACTGGAATTCCAACTACAAACAAGCACCATTTGGCTAGAATGTACTAGGCCCTTTTCCTAGCTGAAATCATCATCAGACCTGCGAACATCATTATCAATGCACCATCGATCAAGTCTCCGGTACCGGCCTCTGTCCAAGCATCCTTGCTCTCTAGATCTGAGTATTCAGTCCAGATCAACCTGGTATTATCGGCACAGTGAGTGCTCTGTTGATTATTTTCTGAAAGTTTGGTGATAATCTGTTCCCCAGAGCCATTAGAGTATCCTACAACATCATCATCTTCGTACAATGTCGACAGGTACGAATATGGAGGGTTTTCGATAATCCAATTACGAGAGGTTATCCTAGCAGATTCAGAGGATATCCATGTAGTATTTCCAGTCTCGATAACATTACTAGAGCCATTTTGAGAAACACTCCATTCCAGCCTATACTCCGAATAGTTGTTCAGGCCGTACATGGTCCAGACCACGTAGAGAGTTCCATTTTCGTTAATTTGTGAAGAAGAACCAATTTCTAATTCCTGAATGGGTTCGTCTTCAACACAGGTTGTTATTATCGAACCTAATCCAAGTGATACGTTGTAGGAAGAAATAATTAGGCATAGAAACATGATCAGAGGTATTAATTTCCTCCTTCCCTTTACATTTTTTTTCTGAGTATTTACTATGGTTTCGGGACCATCGAGATTAGGAATTTCAACTCCTCCATTTCCGTTTGGTGCGATAGCTCCAAGCTCTGGTGGAACTACTGGAGGCTCCACTCCCATGTTCTCTAATGCTTCTCTCCCGTAAATTCGTTCTGCCATGTAGTATAGCTCTTCGTCGCCACTGATTTCAGAAGGTTGTATAGAACCGTCTAGGACTCCTTTTATCCTCTCCGAGGCATCCATGTGGAGCGGTCCCATGGATACTTCATGAATGAAACCCTACTCATGCCTAAATTACTAGCAGTTCAGGACATTAGTGACTCGCACGAGCTGACTATGTCCATGTAGGTCATCCCCATGATTTCCATCAGTTCTTGAGGGGTTCCACTCTCGCCGAATCTGTCTGAAACTCCAACCATCCTCAGGGGGACTCCTCCGCTATATGAGATATGCTCAGCAACAGCCGCTCCTAATCCGCCTATGACTGAATGATCTTCCGCCGTTACAATTCCTTTGCATTTACTTGCCAACTCGTCTATCATTCCTGTATCGAGCGGTTTGATCGTATGCATATCTACTACTGTCGCCTCAATACCATTCGAGGACAGATAATCAGCGGCCTTCATTGATTCAGAGACCATCACCCCACATGAAATAATGGCAACATCGTCCCCGTTCCTCAGAATAGAACCCTTCCCTATTCGTAAATTCTTACTAGTTTCTTGATCGTACATTCTTGGAGTCTTATTCCTAGCTGTCCGTGTATATGATGGATTTTCGTGATTGAGTAATTGTACTGTCAGCTCCTCTGCTGAAAGGTCATCGCATGGATGCATCACAGTCATGCCGGGGATTGTTCGATATAGGGCCAAATCTTCTATCGATTGTGCACTGCTACCATCAGTGCCGGTATGTACTCCTCCATGACTACCACACAAATGTACCACTAAACCTGGCCTAGCAACTCCATTCCTGACTTGTTCGAAACCCCTCTCGGTGAATATTGCAAATGTACTCGCGAATGGTATTTTTCCAGATGAAGCCATTCCCGAAGCTACCAAAATCATATTTTGTTCTGCTATACCCAAAGATATTGTCCTATCAGGATAAGCTTCTCTGAAATGGCACGATTTTGTTGATTTTCCAAGATCAGCTTCCAGAACAACTACTCTCGAGTCATCCGACATTCGTAATAGGGCAGATCCATATCCATCGCGAGAAGCACCACCTCCAGACGGTGCACTCATGATAATTCCTCCAATGATATCTCCAACTCTTCATCATTTGGAGCCTTGCCATGAAATGAAGGGTTATTTTCCATGAATGATACTCCCTTTCCTTTTGTTGTATGTGCAACAATGGCGGTAGGCGCACTAATATTAGTCGAAGACCACTCCAATGCAGAAACAATTTCTTCCATTGAATGGCCATCAATTTCCATTACTTCCCAACCAAAAGATGAAAGCTTACTCGCGACATTTCCAACTTCCATCTGCGACTCAACGAAATCGTCATTCTGTATTCTATTCCTGTCGACAATTAAATTCAATCTTCCAGCAGAATGGAAATCAGCGGCCATAGCCGCCTCCCAGAACTGTCCTTCTTGTATCTCACCATCTCCAACCATTACCCAGATGTCCCTATCGCTGGAATCCATTCTCGCCGCTAAAGCACAACCAAGGCCAAAAGATAGCCCCATCCCCAAACTCCCAGCGGAAAAATCAACGCCATCAGTCCACTTCATGTCAACGTGCCCCTGACAAACAGAACCCATTTTTCTGAATGACATCATGTCATCTTCAGAGATGAACCCAAATTCATAGAGTACGGAATAAACCGCAGGACTCGCATGGCCTTTACTCATCACAAATCTATCTCTATCTTCCCAGTCAGGATTTTCGACATCGAAACGTAACTTATTTCCATACAATGCAACCAGAAGGTCAATCGCCGAAAGAGACCCGCCAGGATGACCAGCACCTGCAGAATGAATCATTCTAACAATATGACGTCGGCATTGGCGAGCCAACTCCTGTAACTGAATGGCGTCCATCGATGGAGTACGGGTAACGGAATTCACATGCCTGCTAGAAAATCTAACTAATGATGCTTTCCGGAGGTGTCCTCTACGACGATAGACGAATTCTTATGATGTCGATACCCGACCACCAATCGTTACAATGCCACTCGACGCCACTGCTGTTTCTCATTCGAACTGGAGAAATAGGCTTTCATCGATGGAAATACCTCTGTCGGTTAAATCAAATAATGTTGCTTTAGACTGTCTTAATAGCTTAATCTCAATAGGGCGCCTCACCTTTGAACAGGGAGTAAAATTGATGCATGATCCAAGCCTCAACTCTGTCACTTCATTGGCCGATATGGTGAAGAGGGCTAGATTTAATGACTATGTTTTCTTCAATGAGAACCTTCATGTCAACTCTACAAACGTATGTGTATTAGCTTGTAGATTCTGTGCTTTCAGAAAGGGCCCGAGGCATCCAGATGCCTACTCTTTGAATGTCGATCAATACTTAGAGCGAATCCGGCCATTCTCCTCTAGAATAGATGAAGTTCACACAGTAGGAGGTTTGCACCCTACATGGACCGTCTCTGAGTATTGCGAACTATTCTCAAATCTGAAAAATGAATTTCCGCATATCCACATTAAAGCTCTCACCGCCGTAGAAATAAAGCATCTCTCCAAGAGGTCTTCTCTTTCTATCTCAGATACGCTTTCTAGACTCTCTGAGGCGGGACTCAACTCACTTCCTGGAGGTGGTGCAGAGATTCTTGTCGATAGCGTCAGGGATCGTATCTGTATGGGTAAGGAATCTTCAGATGAGTACCTAGAAATTCATGGTGCCGCACATTCTTTGGGCATCTCAACCAACTGTACAATGTTATTTGGTACGGTTGAATCTGTGGATGATAGAATCACTCATTTATTGAGGCTCAGAGAGCAACAAGATACATCATTCGGATTTCAGTGCTTTGTCCCATATCCGTTCTTGCCTGATAAGTCCAGACTCCCAGAGGCACAGCTCGCCTCTGGCCAAGAAGTAATCCGTATGATTTCAGTATCTAGGCTGATGTTGGATAATATACCTCACATTAAGGCATATAGAATGAATATTGGAGATAAGTTGGCTTCCTATGCCATTAATTGTGGTGCTGATGATGTTGACGGCACCGTTGGACATGAAGAAATAATGCATGAAGCTGGTAGCAAGACAAGCCTCACTACCAGCTCCGAGCAAATGGCCAGAATGATTGTTTCTTCCGGTGCCACTCCCATAAAGAGAAACTCTTCTTATTCTGTATTTGAAATAGTTAATCTTTCAGAACCCAATAGAACTCGTATTCTTCCAGTTATCGTTCCCGAGGTTTCCTAAATGAGTTGGACGGACGTAATTGGCCGGGTATCCTTTTCTAATTGTGACCCTATTTTCGATGGGATAGATCCCAAATGGACCATACTATCAGCTCCTCCTGCATGGCTAACTGGTCACATAATGAGGAGAGACTGTATCGCGGCACCAATTCCCTCTGCTGATTATGCGTCCAACAGTGGGGAGCTATTGTTACTTCCAGATATTGGCATTGTTAGTAATGGAAAGGTCGGATCAGTACTGTTATTTGGAAATCGTCCCATAGAAAATATGAGGGACATCGCATTACCTACAGACTCATCAACCTCTAAGGTATTACTAAGTTGGATAGTCAAGAACCGTGGCTTGGACCCTAAATTTATTGAGACCGGACCGGACATTAATTCCATGTTGGAAAAATGTGATGGAGCCCTTCTTATCGGCGATAGAGCAATTTTAGCTTCTATTACCCATCCAGAGCTTGTTAAAATGGATCTGGGCGCTGAATGGACTAGAGTTACCGGGCTCCCAATGGTGTTTGGCGTATTTGTAGCTAGAAGAGACTCTCCCAAGGGCGTCTTAATACATGCACATTCTGAAATGATAAAGCAAGTTGAACTATTTGAAAATGACCAAACATGGCGAGCTTCTGTAATTACCCGAACTGCTGAAAAACTTGGTTTTCCAGAAGATAGGGTATCAGATTACTTTAGGTCCGAAGTTAGAAATAGAATGTCTCAAGATGATATCGATGGGCTCTTGCTATTCTTAGAAGAAGCCTGCGGTATGCTTGAGCCCCCAGTCTGGCTCAACCCCTACTCAGTATAATTCAGCTTTTTACTAGATACCCATTCGAGAAGATCTAGGGCGACTTCACACGATTCTGCAACAACAATATCTTTGTCATCCTTGAACCTCTCTAGAACTCCCAAGGCTTTCCTATCTCCTATCGCTCCAAGCGCCTCTGCGGCTTCGTGCCTTACCATCACATCCTCTTCATGGTCTTCCAACCTGTCTATCAAGTAAGGTACAGCGGCAGAATCTTGCATCTGCCCCATGACATATGCTATTTCATGCTTCAACAATGCAGACGATGATGAAAAGGCGGCCGCTAGAGCTTCAACTGAGTCACTGCCTCCAATATTTCTTAGTGCGAACAACGCCCTCATTCTCTGAAACATTTTCTCCTCTTCGTCACATATGGTGGCTCTAAGTTCTGGAACATTAATGATTGGACTTGGAGGTGCCGGATCAACAGAATCAAACTCACTAACTTCGGGCCTCTTTTCTTCCATCTCATTCACCAGATCCAACAAAAACAATGGAGTCTACGTCCAAATCAGATCTAACCATGCCAATCCCTTGGCCTTCCCTAAGGAACAATCGAATCGCCTCTCTCCCGTCGTCACCATAATCTAGAGTTCTGTTGTTTACATACATCCCTACAAACTCTTCATTGGTATCGTCATCTATTCCCCTGCCCCATTTTTTAGCAAATTTTAATGCATCTTTTGGATTCAAAAGTGAGTGTTCTATGCTATTTTTCACATCTTCTGTGATTTTCTCACATAGCTCAATTCCAAGATCTTTCCTTACCACATTCCCACCCAAGGGCAATGGTAAACCAGTCTTTTGATTCCACCAAATTCCTAGGTCTAGTACGAGATTAACCCCTTCATCTTTCCATGTCAGTTGACCTTCATGAATTATTACCCCGACATCATAATCGCCCCTTTTTACCGATGGCATAATTTCATCAAATGGGACAACACGATATTCAACATCTCCCAAGGCCAATCTTAGGGATAGGTATGCGCTTGTTCCAACTCCGGGTATGGCGAAAACTTTGTTCTTTGCTTCCTCAATAGTCATATCTTCTCTGGAAATTATCATCGGCCCATACCCTTCTCCCATAGAAGCGCCACAATTCATCAAGTGATAATTATCAGAAATGTCGGGAAATGAGTGTATACTGACCGCGGAAACCTCATAATCCCCATTCATAGCATGCTGGTTTAGAGTCTCAATATCAAGTAGAACGTGTTCGTATCTCCTATTGCCAGTATCTATTGCACCTGTTGTCATGGCATGAAACATGAATGCATCATCTGGGTCCGGGGAATGTCCAACCTTGTACAGGGTCTCATCGCTCATGTGTTGCCGCGTGCAATCCGATTCAAAATTCCTCCGTGTCAAAACTCTCTGTAGTAAGAGTGAATAATCGCCACCTTTACGCGCAATCATGCCTGATCCGAATAAGCTATCCATAGCCACTGGCCAACTCGGTCCAATTTGTTCAGTAACTGGAAAGCCAATCACATTTGCAGAGGCTATAGTAGTAGATGACAAATATGTCTGCTATGAGGCATATGTCGAATTAATTGGCCAGGGCTCAGCCACCGATTCTCGTGAAGTTCCCTCCAAGCTGCCTTTGGAATGATGGGCACCTTCTTGAATAACAGTCTCCCCTAGACAACGTGGCCGTTGGTTGGAGTAGGTACGCACTAAGATTCGGGGACTACTATCGTTCCTTATCTACTAGTGATTTATGGACGCCACCGAGACTTCGTTCTAGAGAATGGATGTTCATTCCATGGGGTTCTAAGCCTCCAGATAGGCACCGAGCATTACCAACTAAAGATGACTTACTTAGGTATCTGCAAACAAGATCTCCCCATTCATGCTTCCACAGTACAGCATATTACAATGACCCCAGTCATAGAAAGATGATGGAGAAGGGCTGGTTAGGTGCAGATTTAATATTTGATTTGGACGGGGACCATCTACCTGGTGTTTCCGATAATGATTTTCCAGGCATGATGGAGAAAATTCAGGAACAGGCATGGAGTCTATGGTCAGACTTCCTGGAGCCGGAGTTTGGGTTTGATGAGAAGTATGTGCAAACAACATTCTCCGGCCACAGGGGCTTCCATATCCATGTTAGAGACCCATCTCTAATGCACCTAGACTCAAATGCTAGAAGGGAGCTAGTGAATTATATCACAGGCGTCGGAATAGATGTCCAATCCGTAATGTCCGGTCCAAATATTGGGTGGTCTGAGAGAATTGACTTAGGGTTCGATAAAGTAGTGAACTCCCTTGAAAAGATATCAACCGGAGAAAACTCCACTGAGTCAATAACCGAGTTACATTCAAGTTTGAAGTCTAGAAACTTTTCATGTTCCAAGGATCAAATTAAGAAATTAGCATCCGAATCAATCACCGGAGGCAGAATCGATAGATTGAGAGAGGACAATGCCAGACCTGTTTTTACAACCAAGAGGCTCAATGAGGCTTTTTGGGAATTGGTCAAGGGAGCCCCACTGGCCGTTGGAGAGACTGATGAAAATGTTACAGTAGATATCAAGAGAGTAATCAGATGGGTCGGGAGCCTCCATGGCAAATCTGGATTGAGAGTTACAGAGTTCCCCCTTTCTAGATTGGAGCCCGGAAGAAGCAACTCATTCGATGCGATGTCTGAGTCCTCTGTTTTCAGCACTCAGAATAGTTGTAAAGTTGAATTAATTGTAGATGATGTGACCACTAGAATATCGGGACAGGAGGTTTCCGGTTCTTCTGGAGACTTCTTCGAGGTTCACGAATCTATGGCAACTTTCTTGGGGCTCAAAGGTTGGGCAATCATGCACTAATGCGGGCACATAGGCATACTTAATCACAGAATGTTGAA
>DALF01000019.1 GCA_002499345.1 Euryarchaeota archaeon UBA170
TCCGAAGGCTGTGGTGAATGTGATGGCAATTCTGATTATGCTAGTACTAGAGTCAGAAATTATATCCTCCAGCTGTGCCACATCGGCAGAAAGTACTGCCATCAGATTCCCCGTCTGTCTTGTTTCGAAGTAAGATGCTTCCATTGCCATTAGCGATTTAGTGGCATCCATTCTGATATCATGCTGAGCTTTATACGCCGTTGACTGCCATAGTTGATTGCTTATCCCTTGGAAGATCGCTAAGAAGGTGAAGCAAACAAGAATTAGAAATCCGAAACCGATTTCTTCGGAAGAAATCTCGCCGATACTGGGTATTGAATCAGAGGTTACAAATGATTTGATCGTACCGTCTGTGAAGGTTCCATCGCGATAGTAATCTGCAGCCATTCCAATCGCGATAAAGGGGATAAGGTCGAATGCACGGGCACCCCCATTAGCAACAATTCCCCCTAGGGCCCTTCTCCAGTATCTCTTAACATATGGGAAAATTCTCCAAATTTTTCTTCCTACCAGCTGTCTTTCATCGGTAGTATCAGACTCGTCCTTACTGATTGCAGAGCCCCGGAGAGAATTCGTCGGGGAGGTTGCACTTGGCGAAGCCATGAGGCTGGGGAATGACCGGTGCGTTTGAATGCTTCACTGAGGAGTTCAGAATGGTGCGCCCGCCGGGATTTGAACCCGGGACAAGAGGTTGGAAACCTCTTGTGATAACCCCTTCACTACAGGCGCGCGGACTTGGCGAGCGTACATTGTCTCTAAACCGATTCGGTCGGAGAGAAGTTCTTACTTCGTACTTGAAAAGTAATGGCTTAGTCGGTAGCATGTGCTCCTAAGACAGCGAATAGGCATAGCCTCGATGATATTATTCATGCCAGTTAATAGTCCCGTCTGGAGAATGGGGATTGATGAAATGGGATTTGACATCGGACTTTCTGAGGTTGGTTTTTTTACTACTTCCGTGTTTATTTTTATTGTTGGTTCGATTCTTACTTTCACTCCGAAGACTATTTTCGACTAGAAGTAAGTAGATGAAATCCATTTCTCATGAATGTTGAGTATGAACTGCTCTATCTTCTCATCCTCCCATTCAAGTGACTTGAGAGCTTGGCATAACTGGTTGGTTCTCTTGGGGATAGTCTTCGGACCGAGGACCGCGCCTGGTCTTTTCGGATCATCAAGAAAATCGGTCTCCATACCCCAATTTGATTTGCTGAGCCCCATAGTCGAACATATTCCTTCGATGCTTCCCTTTCCCATACTTATTGTTACAGGGAGTCCCGAGGTATTTTTATCGCTGATATCGGAAGACGCAAAATGTCGGACGGCTCTTCTCCTTGGCAATCCTGCCTTATCACACATAGCTGCTAGTTCCATACAAGTCTGATGCCCATTATCTTCTACATGTAGCTGGATGGGACTGCCCGAGGATGAAGCCATCCTCATTATGTCAAGTAGCATATCGTTAGCCCTCTCCCATCTATCATCTGAAACCTTGTAATGCGGCCTTCCAACCTCCCCTAGACATATTGCATCTCCTTCCTCTATCATATCTAAGGCGAGGCCGACGGCCGAGATGTGCAATTCAGTTGATTCATCGACTCCAATTGTATTAGCCTGGATATCCCAAGTAACGGGATGTGGTCCCAACACTACCTGAACATCGAGACCTATTTTTTCCCTAACTAGAGATGCCATTCGCACGGTTTCTTTGTATACTTCCCTGTAGTCTCCAATATTTTTTGGAAGGGTGGTTGAGAAAGACGGTTTGTGTACCAGAAAGATTCCTGTGCCTCCGCTTTTTGAGAATTCTTCTACCGCGCCTAGAAATTTATTGGATTTATCTAAATGCATGTGCTGGTCGACAATGGGCCCTTCCCATTTCCCGTTGACCAGCATTATCTCACGTCAATGCTTCTTCATTATCCAGTTTGTCGGCCCAGTGTCTTACAGCCATCTCTGACACCTTTCTTGATGTCTGTCCCAAAACTACTCCTTTGCCGTTATCATAAAGAATAATTGTGGCTTTATGTAATGATGCTGAAATCCTTATTGCACCAATTCGTGCGTCCATCTCAATATCTGCAAATCTCTTCTCGGCCGTTTCTAGTAGAACATTCTTCCCTAAGGAGAAGCTTACTATGATTTCTCCTGAATCCATTGATAGGCCCTCGAGGGGGAGCCCTAGATTGAGCAAGAGTTCCTGTACGGCGAGTTCTGCAACCTCACTTCTGGAAAGTCCGTGCACCAGGATAGACCCATTCGGCTCGATTACATATGTGGCTCTCGGCTCTTCGTGTGAAACTACAACATAGTCCCCTGCCTTGGTTCCTGAAGTTAGCATTATTGCCTCACCGTGATCTATAGGAACTGAAGGTGTGAATCTAAAGGTCTGAGTTTCGATATTGAAATTAGGCGAGACTGACATTATTCCACGCTCCTGATTATTTCTGGTTCTGGCCAGGCTAAAATTGATTCCTCTATCGAGGGTAGTCTCGCCTGATGCACGGGTACCATCAGTAAAGGCTGTGCGGTTCCATCAACATCAACGCTGCTGTTCCTCAAGTCAGCCAATGCCCCCCTTATCCTAGAAGCGAACCTAATGTCCCTCTCCTCAGATAGATTACTGCCAATCACCCTCTCCTCTTCTTCGTTCCATGAAAAGCAGGTAGCAGACGCGGCCCCCATCTCAGTATCAATTACTCTATCATGCTGAATTCTTGAGACTGCTTTGGCGGAATCCCTCTTCCATCTTCTATTTGAAGTGAGTCTTGACATCAGTGATGATATTCTAACCTGCATATCCGCACTCCTTGAGAGCCAATCCACCCACCTTTCATCGCTAATATCAGGCTCTATTAGAAAAATCGGTAGGCCCCCTCTCGCATTCTGTGCATGTGTGACGAGTCGCATGGGCTCTGGATCTGGGATATGGGGGCCATCGACCTCCAACTGCCTAAGGCCTTTCAATAATTTACCAAACTGCGTTCCTGAAGATATTGCAGCCTCAACGTTTGCCCCGGGACTTGCCCTCTCATTATCATAATCATCCTTCATAGATACAAAATCATTAGTTGAGAGGGGGAGAGCAAGTCCATCCCAGATTTTCCTAGATCTGATTTCCTTTGGCATCAAAACACAAGGGAGATGCGGCCATAGTACAATCGCCCCCCCATCTGGATCTTCGATGACTACCTCTTTCCATACTAGTTGGGTGTCGGCCATGCCATCGCGAGGAGGTTTTTCTGTTCAACTAAGCGGTTGAATTGTACATTTTTCATAATTTCCTAGTGTAGTATTGAAGGGGGGCAAGCCACGGGATTAATTTGAGGGACATGGGGGAACCACGATCTACCGAACCGGTTATTCTCTTGGATGAGGTTTTTCCAGGCGATACCAACGCTCTGAATACCTTGTTTGGAGGTCATTTAATGTCCATTATGGATAGAGCCGCCGGACTTGCAGCTAGTAAGTTTGCACACGAAGAGTTCGTTACAGTATCTGTTGATGCCCTCAAATTTGAGAGGCCAGCATACCAGGGAGATATAATCAGGACGATAGGGAAGGTGGTTTGGACCTCTCCACGAACTGTGGGAGTACTAGTTAGATCTTGTAGAATGACAAGATCTGATTGGGAGCCAGAACAGATTTGTTCTGGATACTTCTTCATGGTGGCAATTGATGATGAGATGAATCCCATTTCAGTACCGCAATTAACACCAACTACTGAAGAAGAAATTGGCCTTTGGGAAGACGCGAAGGCGGCTCGCGATGCAATGCGACGTTAATCTGAGGAGACTCTGGAGTATCATGTCAGTCCTGAACGTAGCCTTCTATGGGTCAGACGAGATGGCAGGTAACTTGGCCAAGAAGGGCGATTCCAGAGATGTCGTGTCCTATGTGTTCAAAGAAAATAGAGATGAGGGGGTCAGAATTCTTTCTCTTCTGAGGCCATTGAAGCATCCAGAAAGCATCAGACCGCTCCTTTCTGTGCTAAATGTTTCTAGAATTGGGTTTGTAGAAGTCAAACAAATTGATGCGTCCCTTGGAGAAGTATTAGTGGCCATGAAATGCTCAGAAATTGAGTCAGGTATTGCAATAATCAATCCTGATTCTGGAGGATGGGTGGATCCAGACCAAGTGAGTACTCTTTTCGAACACGCTAAGCTAAACTGGAAGATTATGAGGAGCGTCCCTGAGGCACATGAGATCAGAGAGGAGTTGTTTTCTCTAGGAGAATCGGATGAAAATAGCAATGACCTAGTCGTGCCCCTGGATCAGAAGTTCAATGTACAAGGAATAGGAGTTGTGGGGATAGGATATGTTCAATCGGGTACGATAAGAAAACATGATCAGATTGAAATCATACCTGGGAGAAAATCAGGAGTTGTCAGGAGTCTCCAAGTAATGGATGACGATGTTGACGAGGCCAGCTCCGGCGATAGGGTGGGAGTTGCCCTCAGGGGGGTGGCCGAGGATGACATTGGAAAGGGGTCGGTGATTGTCCTCAAGGACTCTGATTCTTTAATTGAGATAGGCTCATCTACATCTAGGCTACGGGAGTCTCCTTTTCAAAAGAAAAAACTCGTAGTAGGCGATATCGTACATGCTTCCACTAATATGCAATTCAAGGTAGGAAGAGTGGCATCTATAGGCGAGGGGATGATAACCATTGACTGGGAAAATCCGTTAGTCGTTAGGAAGGATGGCAAGGGAATTGTAATTTTGGTTCAGCTAGATGCGCTTCCAATGAGGATAATTGGGACAATTATGGATGTAGATTCGGCTTGATTATAATGGTGCCGTAAGCGACATATTTTTCGATGCAATTCCCCGAGAGCTTATACCATAAATCCGACGCTCACATATTGGGATGTACTCAGTCGGGCATAAGCCTGACCGAGCCGAAGGTGAGTCCGAGTTAATCGGCAGCCTTAGTTTGGTCGGGATGAGAGGTAGTTTCGTAGGGATTCTTAATCGGCGTCAGCTGACTATTGAGAATAGAATTGGGCAAGGACTTCGGATAGACCTTGGATCGATCTCCAAGATGAGGCATATGAATATCCCAATACTTCCCAGTGGCACCCCTGTCATTGGCGGAATTACAGCATTTATTGGGTACTCGATATTGATTCCACCCCTAGGTTGGGCCGTATCTGTCGCGGGAATCCTTGTGTCTCTATCCTACTTCAGATTAAGAAGTTCGGTACTTGTTATCGAGGATGAAGACAGGGGCAGGCATATGGTAGGCGGGAGAGAGGGATCCTTGATGCGCCTATGCCTTATGACCGATAGGCTGAGGAGGGGAGCGAGCATTGAAGAAGCTCGTTCAGGACTGGAGAAGATTGAGAATGAAGTCCCAATATTCCCCGCTTTACAGGATGCCAGTGGAATGACTGCTATGAAGGCATTACCTTGGCCTCCTTCTCCTCCAAATATTGATTTGGGCAATATTCCAACAGGTTTGGATCAAGACTTGCATATCAATGAGGAAGAGAAATCTGATATTCCGGATCCTTCTGATTTTGGTTTTGGTGGATTCGGTTTCAATGAAGAGGAGCCTCTTATTGGATTTGGGATGAGTGAAGTTTCATCGGAAGCTTCTACAATTGGTTCATCAGACAATGGTATTTCCGCATACGAGAGGGCCTGGGGCAGAGAAGAGACCCCCTCATGGTACAGGGAAAAGGAACCCGTTCCCGAGATTTCAAGTAGGAATAGCCATGACCTTTCTGAGACAACTGATATTTTCGGTTTCGGAGGGATGTTTGATTCTGACCTTGTGGACGAGCAAGAAACTATGCCAGCATTTGGTTTCGAGAGTTCGTTCGATGTGAAACCCACACCCAATACTACCCAAAGGCCACCATCTAGCTCACAAATGATTAGAAGGGCACACAGTCAAAATGGATTTCCAAAAACTGATTATCGTGGTTCGCTATTGCCTACTCCCACTGAAGAGGCTGTCAGAGAAGAGTGCGTACCTGGAATCGTAAGACAGGCAAGAGCTAAGCAGGCTGATTCGAGAAAATTTCTTACTACTACAGAAAATGACTCCAATGATCTAAATGACTACCCAGGGGTTTCAAATCTAGTTGCATCGATGAACGGTGGTCGCTTCAATAATGACGCAGTAGTAAGAAATAGAAGAAAGCCCAGTTGGATAGAGTCTTTGCTCCGACCTAAGAGTAAGCTGAGGCAACAGAGAGACTCCAGTTACTCTTCTCAATACGGAGACAAAGATGGGACCCTTGATCGAAATAATTCTAGATTCCAAACCTCCCAACATATCAGACTTAGGAGTGATCAGGACCACCAGGCGGATATTGCTAGCAGACCTGTTCCCTCATCAGAGCACAATCCTGTTTCAGCCAAGGATGCATTAGATTCTGTTGTTGAGAGTGTGCTATCAGGCAAGAGAAGGGGCCCAAAACAGCTTACTATGCCTACAGACGGATTAAAATTTTCACAATTGAGAAAGGCACCCGCTAAGGGAGAGAAGCATCATATCCCAGGCATTAGAAGATTGGAATAGTCATATCCCAACTATTCTTCTATATCTATCAGCTCTGGCATGATATTTCCCCCTACCTAATGATCTGATTCCCTTGGCCCCTACCCCCTCTACGCAATAGGAAGATGTCACTGTAGCGTGAACCATGGCCTTCCTCATCACTTCTGTGTCATTAAGAGAAGCCTCATGGCCTATCAATGAAGAGAATAGCGCACCTACGAAAGTATCTCCACGCCCTGTAGGATCAATCGGATTTTCAGTTGGGTATGAAGGAAGTGCTATGGTACCACACGGGAGATGAGCGAGAATTCCACTACTCCCTCTCTTGACGATTATACTTCTCGGCCCTGGCCCGGCGGCGATTCCACCGTGAAGCGCTTCTCCAGAAATGATTGATGATATTGACTGGGTCAGTACTTTCTCCGTAGAAATAGCCTTGGCATCTTCCTCTTCAATTACGACGACATCTACCATCCTCATTGCTCTAGAAAGTGCCTCAAATTCTCTCTCTATCCAGATCTTGCTGGTATCTAGAGCATTTATTTTCGCATCTGGACACTGCTCCAAGACTTCTATCTGAATTCTAGGATCAGAGTTGGCACAAAGAAGTACATCGGGGCTCGACCACGCCTTTGGCAGAACTGGAGAGAACTCTTTTAGGACATTCAATTCAGTATTAGTAACTTCTGATCTATCCATAGATTCAACAAATCTAACTGATCTAGTAGATGTTGCTCCTTCCATTAAAGCGACTCCTGCAAGATTCATTCCAGCATCCTCCAGTACCATCTGGTGATAGGTTGAGAAGTCTTCTCCAACAGCACTGACAACCCCAATTCTAGGAGGGTGCCCGGGAGGGGGCCTGAGATGGAATGAGGAAGCTAGTCCTGAATGAGTGGCGGAACCTCCGAGAACAGCACTGGCCTTCTCCGAAGGCGTCTCGATATCATCGTACGAAATTGTCCCAACAATTACCATCTCCATCATCATTCACCATTCAATAGTCCGGGATGTTCTTCAAGGAATCGTATGGTGATGTCTCCTGAGAGGAAATCCTGATTTTTTAGTATAGCTTGATGGAGTGGAATGAGCGTATCGACGCCAAGCAACATTGTTTCACTTAATGAGGCCTTCATTCTAGAAATTGCATCTGATCTAGTTGGGGCCCAGACAATTATCTTAGCCAATAGAGAGTCAAATGAGGCTGGCATATCATATCCGGTGTGAGCGTGAGAGTCTACTCTAACTCCCGGGCCACTGGGCCAGTGGCATTCCCAAAGTCTCCCGGGAGAGGGCGTTAGTGTCAATGGATTCTCGGCATTAATTCTTGTCTGAATAGCATGCCCTCTAATATTTACATCACTCTGATCGATAGAGATTCCTTCGCCCGCGGCCACCCTTATTCCGATTGAAACCAAATCATATCCAGTAATCATTTCAGTTACTGTGTGCTCGACTTGGACCCTAGGATTAACTTCAAGGAAATAGAAATCTCCATTTGAATCCCTGAGAAACTCGAATGTAGCTAGTCCCTTGTATCCTACTGCTTCTGCACCCGCGACAACTTTCGACCCAATCTCTTCCCTAACTTCATCAGACAACCACGGTCCTTCTTCCAAGATTTTCTGGTGCCTTCTCTGGATTGAACAAAATCTCTCACCAAGATGAATTGCCCTAGTCCCATCCCCAATGACTTGGAACTCAATATGTTGGGCACCTTGTATGAACTTCTCAAGAAATACCCTGTCATCACCGAACGCAGAAAGCGCCCTTCCTTGGCAAATTATCAATGCCTTATCGAAATCATCAGCAGTATCTACTACTTGCATTCCAATGCCCCCTCCTCCAGCCGCGGCCTTGATTATCACTGGATATCCTATTTGCGCCGCTTGAATTGCGGCCTCCTCTGGATCTGAAACCGGACCATCAGAACCCAAGGCAACTGGAATACCAGACCTGACCATTGCCTCCCTAGCTGCTATCTTGTCTCCAAGGAGCCTCAGAACATTGGGACTGGGTCCGATGAATGTGATTCCCTCCTCTTCCAATCTTTCAGCAAAGATAGGATTCTCGGCCAGGAATCCATATCCCGGGTGTACGGCGTCTGCTCCGACTTCCTTCGCGGCCTCCACTATGGCTTCTATATCTAAATACGAAGCTAATGGGTCGGAACGGGGAATGTAAACAGCTTCATCTGCGAGTCTGACAGGCAGAGATAGTCTGTCTTCCTTTCCATGTATTATCACAACTTCGATACCCATAGTACGCAATGAGCGTAGAATTCTGAGAGCGATTTCACCTCTGTTTGCGATGAGAACTCTCCTGAACATCGAGACAACGCTGTAACGGTTGCCCTATCATTGAATCGGAAGATTGTGCTATTTTCACACCTTCAGTAAACATCTCTGAGATATCGCTTCTGAGTTTTCATCAGTGTGGTTTCTACAAATTCTTTTGCTTCATCAGGAGACATTCCGCCATGCTCGGAACAGATTTCTATTAATGTAGAGTGCACATCCTTAGCCATGTAATTCTTATCTCCACAGACATAGAAATATCCACCTCCATCTATCCAGTTCCATATTTCCTCACCATTTTTCTTCATTAGGTGCTGAACATACACTTTCTCAGAGCCTTGTCTGGACCATGCTAAATCATGCTTGTCCAATACTCCCCTCTCTTTCCAAGATTCCATCTCGTCACGATAGTAGTACTCGCCCTCTTCAGTCCAGTCACCGAAGAACAACCAATTCCTACCTGTATCGCCATTGATATCTCTTTGCTGAAGGAACGCCCTGAATGGAGCTATTCCTGTCCCTGGTCCTACCATAATTGCATCGGCTGATCCAACTTCTGGCAGGACGAAGGATCTTGTCGGAGACATGAACACTCCAATCTCTGTCTGATTTACTTCGCACCTGTCTGCTAAGAATCCCGTACAGAGCCCGGTTTTATCCCTATCATGATGATTATATCTAACTATTCCCACTGTGAGATGAACAGTTCCTGGCTCATGATCTGGACTACTGGCTATGGAGTATAATCTTGGCTTAAGACGGTCCATACCCTCAACAAGTTGCTGTGCTGTGAACCCAATATGACCAAAATCTGAGAGGGCGTCTACATAGTCTCGTGACCACATGTAGTCTTCCATTGCCTTGGGGTCTGATGTCAATTCATTCCAGAGATTCTCTGATGGATTTGATGGCATTCCGATTTCGACATATTGTTCTGGAACATCGCCATCATCACCAGAACCAGTCCAGTCCATCAATACAGTCCCGTCCCTTGAGGATGACCTTTTCCTACTGACTATCTTGATATCTATGCTGGAGGAAGACGACACCACTCTAGGGCCAAGGGACTCGATCCATTTCTTGGATACCCTATGGACTTCATACTTATCCATCAAGGCCTCTCTTAGACTGAATTCACCGGCGTGAGTTTCAACGATTTCTTCACCAGTGAGAGAAGTCATTGAAAGAATCTCTTGAACTGCTTCTGGGGGGCCACGTGGAACAACCCCTAAGGCGTCCCCTGCCTTGTAATTGAGTCCTGAGTCCCCTAATTGGAAGACAATATGCCTAGTCTCCTTACCAGAACCCTCGCCATTGAGAATGTAGTTTTCTGAAATATTGGTAGGATATGGATTCTTGGCATTCCACTGCGATTTATCTGATTTCTTTGGAGCTTCTTCACTCGAAGTTTCGACTTCAATAGTCACAGAAGTTGACGAAGAATCAGTGCCTACATCCATTGGGTCGTCTTCGATTGCGGCCATTAATGGTAGAACGGCGGCAGTCCACTCTGCGGCTGGGCCCTCGTAGTCAACGTCACAGTCTACTCTCTGATGGACTCTGTTAGCCCCCATTGTCTCAAACCATGCGTCCCACTCCTTTCCCGATTCGCAGAACAAATCATAAGACGTGTCTCCCAAAGCTAGGACTGAGAAATTCAAGCCATTGAGGTCTGTGATGGATCCAGCATTTGCGGCATCCCAAAGATCTTCTGCGTTGTCGGGTTGCTCCCCATCCCCCCAAGTGCTGCAATAGACTAAGATTCTCTTCTGATTGGTCAAATCATTAACTTGAATTTCATCCATGGCTTTTACAGAGGCATTTAGGCCATGGTTTGCACAAGCTTTACCCGCCTGTTCGGCGAGCTCTTCAGAATTTCCAGATTGAGAACCATACAGAATGAGAATAGAACGGGGTTCGGACACTATATCCCTCATACCGTCGGGATAATGGTCGTTTATGAATAAATGTAATGGGAGATCTCTACAAAGTGCAAAAAAGGCGATGAGGTCAAGTCAGGTACCGCTCTCGCAATGCCGTGCCGAGAGTTGATTTCCTAGGGACCGGGAATGCTTTCTCACCTCATGGTAGAATGCACGCATTGGCCCTAATAGATGGATCGATACTAATCGACACCCCTCCTACACTGCTTACTCAATTAAGAAGATCTGGCTTTTCACCAGGCGATATAGAGCATATTTTGTTTACTCACTGGCATGGAGACCACAATTTTGGATTTCCATTCTTGATGCTCGATAGGAAGTATATCTCAAACAGAGATGCAAAAGTAGGTTTGGATGTATATCTAAGGCCCGGGGGAAAAGATATTCTCTCAAGATTATGTAGATTGGGATTTCCTGGGAGTCTGGAGTCTCTGAATCAAATGCTAAGCTGGCACGAATCGGAGTATGAGGTGATTGGTGAAACTGGTTGGAAATTCCATAGGTTTCCAGTTCTTCACAATCCAGAAACCGACCCTCATGGCTACGAACTGGTGCATGAATCTAACTTCCGTCTACTCCACTGTGGCGATTCTGGACCCTGTGATGAAATTAATAATCGGGCAGAGAGAGCAGATGTAATTATCGTGGAGATGGGTATGCCGGATATTGGGGAGTTCCCTCATCATCATCGTCCTTCGGACGTAATAGAATTGGCTTCCAGAAATCCTCATGCTAAGATTTTGGTTACACACAATTACTCTTCTGGGAAAGGGTCCAAAGAAGGATTTATGATTCCAAATCTTCCTAGTACTATTTGTCAGTTGGAAGATGGAGATAGCTTGGTTATTGATGAAGAAGGATTATTCGAAGTTATAAGAAAAAAATAGAAAAAATAACTAGCATATATACTAGGCAAAATATTTTGATGATCGGTCGAGCTTAATTTTCATAATCTAGAGCCTTCATGATTATACAATTGAGTCGTATGATAATTCAATACTGATTATATTACAATATGATTGTTATTTCATTCTAAGTGTAATAACTACATCTAGAAAAAATAAATGTTATCGTTGTACTGCTGATAAATTGAACACATAAAGATGGAGGGAGTGTAGAAAGTAAACTTCTATTCCACATAGTCTCACAAACCTAACATAAGCCTAATTTCTACAGAGAGTCTTATTATCTCAAGCTTACTCGCTCTAACTCCACGTTTGCTAATAGACTACTCCAATGAGGAGTGGTGATGGTATGGAAGTGGGATGACTTGGAGTGTTAAGAAATGGAGGGAAACATTTTCGAAAAGATTCTCGGTCAGGAGAGCCTGTTCGTCGATAGGAAAATCTTTGATCATGCCTTTGAACCCGACAGTCTTCCTCATAGAGGCGATGAAGTAGACTCTCTTGTTAGAAATTTAGTAGATGCATTGAATGGGCACATTCCCTCGAATATGCTCCTATACGGGGTCCCCGGTTCTGGAAAGACTGTAGTCACTAGATACGTTCTGTCTCAGCTTCTTGACAAAGGGGCAGAGATGGGTGAGCCAGTCTTCAGTTACGAGATAAATTGCAGAAATATAGACACCAAGTACAGAGTGGTTCAGAACATTGCCTCCCGTCTATCCAGACGGGGAGACTCACTAATTCCATTCACGGGGTGGCCGACAGATAGGGTATTGGAGACTCTAGTTTCAAGGATGGATAGAGAAGGCGGAGTCCACATTATCGTTCTTGATGAGATAGATAACCTTGTGGCTAGAGCGGGAGATGGTATACTGTACAATCTCACGAACTTGAACACGATCCTTAAGTCATCCAGATGTTGTATAATTGGAATCAGTAATGACTTACACTTCACACAGCATCTTGATCCAAGAGTAAGTTCCAGATTGAGTCAGGAAGATTTGGTTTTCCATCCTTATGGGGCAATTCAGATTCAGGATATATTGGAAGAGAGGATTCTTTTGGGACTCAGGAATAATTCTTTGGATGGCGGAGTTATTGAGCTATGCTCTGCATTGGCGGCTCAAGAACATGGAGACGCCAGGAGGGCGCTAGACCTCCTCAGGATTTCTGTACAAAAGGCAGAGCAGCAGGGTCATGATATGGTCTCTCCTTCACATGTCAGGCTTGCACAGAGTCAACTTGAATACGATCAAGTCACACCGGTTCTCAAGACTCTTCCCCTGCATCAGAAACTGGTACTATTCTCTATCAAACTGAATGAAGAGAATGGCCTTAGAAATATCAGCACCGGGGAAGTGTACAGAACCTACTCTGACGCCTGCTTGAAAATAGGTGTTGAACCGTTGACAGCGAGACGAATTTCTTCTCTCCTGAATGAGCTGGATACGCTCGGAATGATAATGGCGAGGAATGTCAGCAAGGGAAGGGGAGGAAGGAGCAAGCAAGTTAACTCCGCGGTACCTAGTGGAATAGATGTGATACATACTTTGAGTAAATCTGAGCCATTGATTGCTCAAGCATCTGAAGAAAAATACGCTCTTCAAAGCAGATTATGATTTTTCTTCACTCAGACAATGATTATACAGAAGTCCTAAGTCCCCGAGGCGTTGAACTATGACTGACTCGGAATGGATGGATTCTTTGACACGCCCCAGTAAGACCGTGTCTGCTGCATTGGCACTGCTGGGCTCGTGGATTGTTTTCCTCGCTGTGGTTAATGTCTCAATAGGTGCCTACTCAGAAGGAAGGAAAGTCTTGTGGATAGACTTCTTCACTGGAGTCAGAGATTCCTCAACTACAGATATGGCCTTAGTGATAGATGATGGCATGTTTGGTTTTATTGGCTTGGCTATCATTGGATTGGGAGCTATGGGGATGAATAATACTCATGAGTCTGGATTTAGTGGCTGGCTAAGAGGTTTACCAAGCTGTATTGTTGGGTGTTTATTTTCTTCCGAAAGAAGTACTAATGAGCTGATTTCTAGTTGGCTGGTCGCTCTTGGCGTCTTATTCTACCTTGCATGGAGTGTAATGGAGTATACTTGGGTAGATCCAGGAGTTTACTCGGTTGCAGCTGTTTTAGTGTCTTTCGGAGTTGGGATTGGGTTTCTAGAAGAGTCCTCAAATTAGGGTTTAATTTGAGTTTACATCCATAGAACCTAGTAGATCCCTACATCTAGACTTTGAATCCAAATCAGTTAGTCTGATTACTACCCCTCTACCTGGCTGTCCATAGAGAATTACTGCTCCCAATGGAGCTAGTGGATGTAATATCAAAGGTGCTAGATCTTCCTCCCCCTCTACGATAATGAGGGTCGATTCTGAGTTTTCTTTATTTTCATTATATCCAAATTTCGTCATAGATTGAAAGCAACAATGGTATAATTCGGGAGTTATAGATCCTGCTGGATTACGGCACTTTAACACACAATCGTATAGATTTTCATCTATTTCTGAAGCTTGATCCCATCTCTTACGCTTTGTCATTCCATCGATAATCGCTATATCTGCTGGTTTGTTCAAGTCCTGTAGAGTTTTCACTGTCACATCCCCTACTGCTATTATCGGACCATGTTCATTGGAGATTCTTTCTAAAACATTAATCATGGCATTCTCTGGTTTATTCTCATCCCCTTCAACTAGGAGTCCAAAGGGAGTTTTCAGCTTCTCCTCTACCACTGAATTAAGCGATATAGTAGATTTTCCAATTTCCTCATTTAACCAAGCCCTACCGTCCCTGTCTGTGAGTCCCATTCTGATATTTGTACTAGAAACGACCTCTCCGTTACTATCCAATATGGGGTCGACAATTATTGTATGGAGAGTATTCAATTTATTTTGAGCCCTGATTTTATTTATTTCATCGCAGTTGGATATTGTTTCACGTGTACAAATAATTACTTCCGCGGATTCATGCGAAGGTGCGGGGCCGTATTCATCTTCAAGAACATGGAAAGACACTCTATGTTGTAACTCGGGAGACAGTGATTTCATAATGAGTTCCTTTCTATCATCCCATGACCCTATTCTCTTATCCTTCCTTTTTGCTAAGATATCACTTGTCATCCATATCTCTAACATATCGCATTCATTGAGTCCGATTTCCAGTAATTTTTGATGCCCTACGTGGAATCTATCGAAGGTCCCCCCAACTAAACCCAATGACATCATCGACACCCTGCTAGAGGAATAAGTCTTGAGGGCTTTGGAAGAATGTGTGCCCCGGGGCGTAACGGCGGCCTTCACAGCTGAGCTCGGGCGCCTGACCCACCCCGGGACGTCTGTCGGACAATGGGGTAGTCCCTTGATTCATCCCCAATGGGTCCTCAGGGGACCTAACACGGTCCGGCCACCTGATTTGCGCCAGTGATCATTTCGTCACAGACGATCCCACTGGTCTTCGACAGATGGCTACCCAAACGTGGTACCATGTTTCATCCTCAACCTCCGGCGAGGGGGTTTTGTCAACATGGTGTTGCCGTTGGGCGTTTCTCCGCACCCAATGTAGGAAATGAACCCCCCGGTTGACAAATTCTATTCGAATGTAGATTTTGATAACAGACCCTCGTGAAATCCTGATGACTTCAGGAGTAGTCTTTCAACTACATTCTTGTCGCCTTTTATTATTGAATCAGTTGTGAAATTAGGCCATTTGTAGAGAGGCTGTCCCAGCCACCCCACCAAAGGATGGGTCTTACCTATTCCTGGAGGCCTATTCTCATTAATTGCATTCAGAGACTCTAGGAGGTCTGTGAGAGCTTCGGCTCCATTGGGAATCTCTTCCTTTACTCTGAATCTACGAGACAAAAGACCTCTAATTTTAGGTCCGCATCCATCGTATTGCAAGTCATTATTGAAGGGGAATTCACTTTTTGTACCAATGGGCCTCAAGATTGCCGCTGACCATGATATATCCCTTTCAATTAGCCAAGAAAATATCTTATCCTCCTGAAGCGCCCATTCCAGTAAATCAGAGGAGATATGCGCCCACCATTCCATAGGTAGATTATTGATAATCTGCTCTGCATGTTCAATCGTGGGCTCCTCCTGCCCGGTAATTATTTGGTTCAATGTAGACCATGTTTTAATATCATGGCCAAATGGTAAATCAACGGCCCTAGAAAGTATTTTTTCCAGTATTACTCTAGTCCTTTCCTCTGAAAAGTTATGATTTGAAGAAATTAACCATAACAATCCTTGCAGAGTCTTGACAGAGCGAGTGGGAGGATTAGCTAGCCATACTTCTAGTGCCCAGTCCAGTAAATCTCCATGTAGAGATTCGGGTAACCAAGCTGAGTTCGCCAATAATTGTGATGCGACCCAAGATGAGCCTCTGGTGGCATTCATTGAATCTATCGTAGGCCTTGATCTAAGTGCAGAATTCTGATCAGAACGAAGTAGCCTGGTAAATTCTTTAGAGAATAGATCCAAGACCGATTGTGGCGCTACATTGGCAACTTCCGAAAGCCCCTCCAGGGGGAGGAAATCAAAATCTAGTATTGAAAGCCACTCGGGATCAAGTCTAGAGCTCAGCCTCTGCCACCTAGGCCATCTAGAACGTGGGGTTGATGCGATCCATGATGCGATCGGATATCTGGCTTCCATCCTATTTGCCCAGTCCTCATTTCCCTCAGGGTATTGAGATATTGCAGACTTGATTATTGACATATATTCCCGATCTTCAATGTTAGAGACTAAGGCCTGAAGTTCACTGGTAATATGATCATTCTTTTTCCCTGTGATTGAAATATCGTGAGGATTGGGAGAATGAAGTACTGGGTCTACGATTCTTACTGGCATCTCCCTGCCTCCACTGGTTCTAAGGCTCATCCAAGGAAGTGGCCTGAGTGCATCGATAGTCAGAGTATCTAAATTCAAAAAGGATTGGAATCTTTTTTCGACAAGTGCCATCCTTAAATTTTCACTAGAGGACACCAAATTTAGTAAGTCCTTGGAGGCATCTTTTGGAATATCGATAACCAAGGGAGAGGTTCCTTCTGTAGAAATTGCCCATCTAGTTAGTGATTCTGAAGCCGCCTTCCCTAGGCCCCTAGTATCCAAAAGTCTGGGCGACATATCTGATGAAGAGAACTCTGAATTGCCCCAGTCCTGTCTGAATCTCCTCCATGTTGAGTCTTCAGTCCTGACTCTTCTTGTTCCTAATACTCTGTCTTTCAATGCTTGGCATCTTCTTGATCTCTCTGATTCAGAGAGGCGTGGGTGAGCTATAGAAATCCAGTGTTCCAGAGACTCAATGGGATATTTCTCTCCTTCTGACTCGAACCCACTGAGATCGGCGATAATCAATGAGCCATTCCTAGATGCCTTGAGTAGCATGGACCTTGGAAGTCTTTCAGATACCACGGCTATCATAGGTGAAGAGGGCCTGATGTCTGGGGCCATATCGTGACATCTTGCAAGAACCCATTGGCCCCTGTGCATGGATGCTTCAGGGAGTGGGGGCTTTGGTCTGTGAATCGGTCCTGAGAACCATTTTCCGGGTGCTATGGCGATAGGCCGTCCCTCTTCTAACAGCTTAGCCCTGATAATGCCAATAACCGATTCACTCTCTGAAAATGTTTCAATTTTTTCCTTATCATATACTGGAGGAGCCGCCCTATATTCATTGGTTGCCAAGTCGATCCATCTTGGTGACCTTTCCTTCAGAACCGCCCAGCTCCAAGGAACCCCCTCAGTTCCACTGGAGAATTGTTCCATTTCTATTTCTCGTGGGGGCCTGTCGGGAATTGGCATCAGAGGAGAAGAAGGTTGTACTGACAACCCCAATAAAAGATTAGGACCATCACGGAAAAGTATGCAATAGTCTCCTCGTTCTCTTGAGATCGGAATTGCCTCTGAGGCTAGTGCCAATTCATCTGACTTTATTGCTAACCATCCTGATTCAGTGAGATGTAGTTTTGCTCCTCTGCTTCCAGGTGGCATATCGCTGTCTACCAGTGTAGCGTTTCTTAGCCTCCTGATCTCTGCTGAAGCATGGGGAACTCTGATTCCAGTTGCAGTGGCTATCTCACTTACTGTGAATCTACCCTCTGCAAGAAATCCGAGGATTCGTCTCTTATTCCTACTTCTAATTTTTGAGGGCGAAATTATTTCGTCGGTATTCACGAGGAATTTGGAATCATCCGACATGATTTACCACCATTGAATCATTCCACATTAGTTATTTGTAATAAAATCATCTGAATAGTTACATTTTATTACATATTTCTATTGGAGAAGTGGTAGGTTCCATTTCAACACCGAATACTTACACCGTAATTATGCTATTTACCGTGATGATAGGTAACTAAAGTTGGCTATATCGTACAGAACGGTTATATCAGTGTCTGCTATCCTGTGTACATCGGGTAAGTAACGGGGACCGGTAATCAGGAGAGACGGGAAGATATGACATCGGATAATATCCGAAAAATGATCAGGAAGTTCGTTTCAGAGAGGCCTAGAAATACGGCCGAAATAGCTAATTGGTTAGAAGGAAGGTCAGAATTTGGAGATACACACAACGATATCTCAGGTGTACTAGAATCTGACAGATCGATAATCAGAATTGGCACAATTAGGAGAAGCGGCATTTCTGGTCGCGAGTACCCACTATCAGAATGGGCAACTGAAGAGTGGGTAGCTCATCATGAGCGTGAAAAGCCCGTTAAGGAGGAGTAAAAAATGAGAACTACAAGACTTAGGCAAAAAATCAAGAAATTCCTGCACTCGAGAGGTGAGGCCAATACTACCGAAATCCTAGAACATGTGAATACAACAATGAGGCATGGTACCACTCCCCAACAACTTGGAAACGTTCTCTCCAAGGACAAAGATATCATGAAGGTTGCAACCACTAAGAGGGGTGGTGCCTTATCCGGGCGGTATGAAATATGTGTCTGGCAACTAAGACCTGGAGTTCTCGACGGGGAGAACTGATTCTCCCCTCCAGAATCAAAGATCTACCAGTCCCACATAGCTCCTGACGCTGAATTTAGATTTCTAAATCTGCGGACCAGTTGCCACTTCGAGCGAGACTATTCATCTTGGCCCGATGTACAAAGGCATTCTGACTTTCTGTCTTGGAATCGTTCGCCCAAGTCTGCAGCGCGTGTGCGAGTAGGGCTCTTCCATAGGAGTAGGACAATTGCCAAGGGTGTTCAATATCCATAGAATTCATCAAATTAAGATGAGCAGTTGCATCTTCGTCAGATTGACCTCCTGACAGGAATACAACTCCCTCGACCTCCTCGGGAACATTCTTGGAAAGGCACTCTACAGTAAGATCGGCTACCTCTTCCCTGGAAATCTGTTCCCCTGATTCCTTTCCGGCCATTATCATGTTTGGCTTGAGTAGAGTCCCGGGCAGGTGGACTCCTTGATTTCTACAGTCTATGAATGTCTGAGAAAGAATTTCAGAAGTAACCTGATAGCACCTCTCTGCATTGTGGTCCCCCTCCATGAGGACCTCTGGCTCAATTATGGGAACTAATCCTTGCTCTTGGCAAATTGATGCATACCGGGCCAAGGCATGCGCATTCGTGGAGATATTGGCTGAACTAGGCATATTTTGTCCAATCTTAATGACAGCGCGCCACTTGGCGAATCGTGCCCCCATAGAGAAATACTCGGCACATCTATCCCTGAGTCCGTCTAGTCCTTCTGTGATTTTCTCACCTGAATAATTAGCTAGATCTTTTGCCCCGGTGTCGACCTTGATTCCAGGGTGGACTCCTCTGCTCGCTAGATACTCTGGAATAGGGGTTCCATCGTCCATGGCCTGACGGATTGTTTCATCGAAGAGAATGACTCCACTTATGGCGGACTCATATCCCTCTGTTGCAAATATGTTAGCCCTGTATTTCCTTCGAGTCTCGGGAGATGGTTCGATACCAACTGCCTCCAATCTACTGGACATTGTTCCATTGCTTTCATCTGCGGCCAGAATTCCCTTCCCAGATGCTACCAATTCTCTTGCTGTATTCTCAAGAAGTTGCTTATCCATATCCACTACCGAATGCTACGACCGAGTTATGAGAAATTAATCCATCGTTGAAAGGATTTGTTAAGAAGAGCTAGAATTTCCTAGTGGATGAGACAAATTTGTGAGTTCCAGAAGATACGTCAATAATTTCTGAGTGTACTGATGCCTTTCCGTCCTGATGGAATTCAACCCCCTTGGTTCTTCCGTCACAGACTCCTGAGCTAATGAATATTGAGTCATCAGAAGAGCATAAATCATCCCTATCCCACAGCCTCTCGATATCTCCTTCAATCATTCTTTCGGCCCTCTCTCTGTGACCATCGTTCTTGAAAACCAATCTTCCCTGAAAGGGAGCACCTAGGCCTCTGAGGGCTGTTGCGGTAATGACTCCCTCGGGAGCGGCCCCAATTCCCATTAGCATATCAATATCGGAACTTGGATCTGCGGCATTTAATGCCGCGGATACATCTCCATCTCCAATCCTTATCACATTGGCTCCGAAATCAGTGATCTCTCTGATCAGGGTATGGTGTCTGGGACGATCCATTACTACCACATTGAGTTCTGAAGGAGGCTTTCCCAGTACATTACATGCTGAATCTAGATTGTAGGAAGTCTCTGCATCGAGGCTCAATTTTCCGAGTAATTCCTTCGATCCTGCAATTTTATCCATGTAGCAGTCTGGAGCATGTAAAAGTGATCCCTTTGGGGCGGCCGCTAGGACTGCCACTGCATTAGGAAGGTCATTTGCTACATGATTTGTACATTCCAGTGGATCTACTGCAATATCTATGCTTGGTGCGCCGGAGACTCCTTGCATTGATCCAAGTGGCTCGCCAATCCAAAGCATGGGAGCGTCGTCCCTCTCCCCCTCTCCTATAGCTACCCTGCCATCGAATGGTACCGTATCAAAGACGGCCCTCATTGCCTCTACTGCGGCTCCATCAGCCGCCTTACCATCTCCTTTTCCCCTCCAAGGAGATGCCGCTACTGCTGCTGCCTCAGTAGCTTGGAGGAAGAAATTCGCCAGGTTCGATGTCGCCATGTACCTGCGAAGGGCAACTGGTCATTCAATTGTGCGGCTGCCCCTTCTTCTTTTCTAAAACCCTTATTCCCTCGATACATGTATCCAGATATTGTCCATTTGGGTCTTTCTCGGTGGATTTGAGCATATCGAAAGCGCATAGTAGTCCAGCACTTACTCCACATAGAGCCTCCATCTCTACACCCGTGGTCCAGTGAGTACTTACTGTTACAGTGCATCTCAATCCATTGGGCTCTATCACCCAATGGACCGAGCACCCCTCTACTGGGACAGTATGGCAGTGAGGGATGGTCCGGGGGGTTTCTTTGACGGCTTGGATGGCGGCCACCGTGGATGCCTCCCTAACATCTCCTTTGATTGACTTCCCGTTGGAGACAATATCCAGGCTTTTCTTGGATAGCTTCAGTATTCCTGTGGCCTCGGCTTCTCTGAATACCACTCTCTTGGAACCTATATCGACAATACCAACTCTTTTTCCATCCATCTTACTGACCACGGGAGAGGGGTTTTACTAATAGGTAATCTGGAGGGATATCTAGTTGGATAGAAGAATTATTTCATCCTAAGCCAGATTTCCAAGATTCACCCTCTGTTGTGACTTCTTTCTTCCATAGAGGGGCCTGTGACTTTAATTCATCCATTATCCACGAACAAGCTGTAAATCCTGATGCCCTGTGAGGAGAGCTAACATGTACACAAACAATAGGTTCTGATGGTAAAACAACTCCAGTCCTGTGCGCGATAACAACGGAGTTAACATCAAACAATGAGATAGCGTTGCGCCCGATTTTTTTTAGGGCGATTGGCAGCTCTTTATCCCAGTGATCGAATTCTAATCTCTCTACCGTAGAATTTCCCTCAGACCCCCTAGTAATTCCGATAAATGAGACAATGCTTCCACAACCTTCGGTTTCCAGAATCTTTCTTAGAGAATCTGGATTGAGGACTTCTGGCTCAATTGAGATATGCACTGACATAGATGCGCATCCCCTTACTCGACTTGAATTAGCCGGAAGAGACCCAACTGTTGAAGCGTATGACATAAGTCGGATATTCGTGGAAAGAGGACCCATACACATTCTCGGGGCTGGTCTGTCGGGACTGTCGGCGGCTACCATACTAGCCAATGCGGGCATTGAAGTACACGTACATGAAATCAGAGGCGATAGCGGTGCGAGGTTCGACGGAGACTTTCAAGGACTGGAAAATTGGACGACTGGGAATGACTTCTTCGAAGATATGCGGGAATGGGGCCTTGATCCTGGATCTTTCAAATCCGATGCATTCAGCGTCGTAGACCTAATCCATCCAGACGATGTGATCACACAACCCAGAACTGAAGGTATTGCATTCAGGGTAGTCGAGAGGGGCACTGATGAGCATTGCATAGATCAGGGCTTCAAGAGAATGGCAATTGCGGCTGGAGCTAAAATACACTACAACTCCAGAAGAGACCCACAGGATTGCCAAATTATTGCTGCTGGCCCCAAGGAGTCAAGTGCGATAGCTTTTGGAGAAGTCTTTCATACGGATCATCCAAATCATGTTTCATTCCAATTAAATGATAAATTGGCCCCTGGTGCTTATTCATACCTGATAATAATTGATGGTGTTGGCCTCATCTGTACCTGTCTTTGGAGGAAACAGAAGAAGAGTGGCAGATATCTGAATGAAACTATTGCTTGGTACGATAAGCATTACGAGTTGAATCGGAAGCCAATCAAGAGAGTCGGGGGGAAAGGAGATTTTTCCATTCCCGATAGGTATGTACATGATGGGAGATTCTACGTTGGGGAAGCGGGCGGACTTCAAGATTTCATGTGGGGCTTTGGGATGAGATATGCAATAACTAGTGGGTCTTTGGCCGCTAAATCGATACTTGGCGAGTGCGACTACGAAGATGAAATTAGGAAACGCCTGGTACCGCTGATCAAGGTCAGTGCTACAAATCGATTCCTAATGAACAGGATTGGGGATAGAGGGTTCAAGAAGGTCGCGCAATATTGGATGAGAGATCAAAAGAAGAGGGGAGATGGATTGGAATTTATGCGCTGGGTATACACCCCTGGCATAATCAGAAAGATGATGTGGCCCATTGCAAAATTGGCCATGCTCAGGAGAAAAAAGATGAATGATGGGAGGATGGTGACTAGAATGCCCTTCCGTGGATCTCTTAGAAGAGATTCTTGGGAGCAGAGCGAAGAGGCTCTTAAAATTGGAGAGCAGTGGAAGGAAGTTAAGAAAACAGGAGGTTCCGTATCCTTCCCAGATAGTGATACATGACTCCCTAGTGGTTTCCGTTTGATTGATATGGACCTCCCTTGTGGAAAGGTCATGACGTCATGGCCCGAACTTCAGCCGATGAAAAACAACTTGGTAAACTATGGAGTAACAGAGAACGGCATTGCGATAATCGAACTTTGCTCGGACTCTGCTGGAGAGCCACTCTCTGAGGGAAAAACTCCTGTAAACACATACACTAGAGAAATGTGGCACGATATTGATGATGCGATACTAAGTGCGAGATTTGATGATGATGTATCTGTTATTCTAATCACGGGATATGGTGAAAAATTCTTCTCAGCTGGTGCTAGTATCAAGTACCTAAACAAACTAACTCCAAGGTACAAGTATTTCTTCTGCCTTCATGCTAACGAGACTCTTTCCCGATTGGAGCAAACCCCAAAGCTCGTCATAGCCGCTTTGAATGGGCATACCGTCGGAGGGGGCCTCGAAATAGCTATGGCCGCGGATATCAGAGTTGCTAGAAAGGGAAATTTCCAAGTCGGACTTCCCGAAGTGGCTCTTGGAGTTCTTGCAGGCACTGGAGGGACTGCTCGTTTATCCAGACTGGTCGGAAAGGCGAAAGCCATGGAGATAATGGTTACAGGGAGAAAGTTCTCCTTTGAGGAATCGCGAGAAATGGATCTCGTTCACGACATATATGACTCGATGTCGCTTGAGGAATTTCATCAGGATGTCCTAGACTATGCGGGAAGATTTACCCTGCCCTTCGCCGCGGCAAAGGCCATTGGTAATATCAAGAGAAGTGTCCAAAGTGGCCTAGAGATTCCACTAGAGTATCACTTGGCCTTGGAGAGGGAGCTACAATCTGATTTATTCCAATCCAACGATGCCAAGGCAGGAATCAAGGCGTATGTCGAGACAAAGACCCCGAGATTTGAAGGGAACTGAGAGTAAATTTGCCGATTCTATGATACGTCGTTTGATATACCTGTTATTCGAGCGAGGGTTATGGCAGATACTGAGATAGTAGAGAGTTACAGTCAAAACTTTGAGTCTTGGATTAGTGACTTCAGCGAGTGGCAGACAAGAATTGGTTTCGATCCTTCATGGCTCGGAGATTACAGGTTTGATATCAAATTTGATTGGGATACTGCGGGTAGCGAGATAGAGTTTGGAGATTTCCAAGGAATGCCTAAGTGGGAGCGAAGAATGCAGATTCCCCAGCAGAACATTATGGATGCAATCATCAACATGGTAAGCGTTCAGGGAGATACAGAATTTGCAAGTGTTGAGCAACAGAATCACTTACTCGCTTCAGCACCTACTGAATATGATAGAAAGTCCGCACTTAGGATAATGTGTGAAGAACAAAGGCATGGCTGGCAGATGGCATATCTATTGTGCACATTCTTTGGAGAGCAAGGTGTCAGGGAGGCGTCCAAGCTATTGGAGAGGAATGCCCAGGAGGGAACCAGAATTCTAGGTTCATTCAACGAACCCATTGACCACTGGCTTGATTTCTTCTGCTTCACACACTTCATAGACAGAGATGGAAAGTACCAGCTGAAAATGCTGAGTACATCATCATTCAAACCACTTGCGGCAAGCATGGGACCGATGCTGAAAGAGGAGTCCTTCCACTTGGGAACAGGTGCAAACGGACTGAGAAGAATTGTCAAGCAAGGCGTCATACCGGTTTCTCTGTTACAGAAATACATCAACAAGTGGGTCAGTACCGGGCTCGACCTATTCGGAACCGATGACTCGACCAGTGCCCAGTGGGCTTATGTTTATGGCGTCAAAGGAAGATATGACGAGCGAGAGTCTGATGCCGATGCAGATAGAGCGCACCTGAATGAGGCTAGTAGAGATCTTTACTTTGAGGAATTGAGAAAGGAAATGGTCAGAATCAGTAAGTCCCGGAAGGAAGGGGAGCCAGAGCTATATCTCCCCTCTGATAAATTCAAGAGGGGGATCGGCAAGTATGCAGGAGAGAAGTTCACTGTTCACGGGGAAGTTTTCGAAGGCAGTGATAGTGATTATGAAGCCTACCTAGCGACTGTGATTCCAACTGATGAAGATGAACATAAGCTAATCAACGATTACATGAAGAAAGAGTGGATTCAGTACAGAGAGTGGAAAGGCTAGTGGAGGTGGATTGATGCAATTTCACTCATTGACCCTTTTTGACAAAGAGAAGTGTGCTCACTTCTTTGATCACCTAACCGATTATTTCTACAAACACCACCATTCAGATGAAGAATATGCAGATACCTATGAGAATCTTCTGTATACGGTGAAACGCCCATACACTGCTGGGATGCTCGATCAAATAGATGACTGGATGGGACTCCCAAAGAGACAGTGGAGGGAAGAAACACAGAGAGAGGTAATGCTCTCCCTCTATGCCATTAGATACCCAGATACCTTGCTAATTGATAGTCTAACTGAAAAGCCGAAGTCCGATATCAGAAGACTCTCTGCTTACCTTCACTTCACACACCATACCTACTCTATATGGGATGAAGATACTAGGAAGGGGCTGGAAAGACTTGGAATAATGATTCCTCCCACTGAAGAAGCGGATCCTTTCATCTACGGAGCATATGTGTCTGCCATTGAGCTACTAAAGGACGTAGCTCCATTTACTTGCTTCCTTGAACATGACGTTCCTCGGCAGAGGTTGTTTCAGTCAGCTCTGGCCGCTTATGGCCGTGAAGCTTGAGTACGTCTTATTTCTTGGACTGTCTTCGAGGTAGCGTGAGTATGCGTACCGTAGCTGTAATTGGAGCTGGGACAATGGGCTCAGGAATCGCGCAAGTTTGTGTCCAGACTGGTTGGGAAACTAGATTGTACGATGCGTTTCCAGATTCCCTTGAGAAGGGAATGTTTTCCATTAGTGAGTTTTGGAGAAGTGGTATCTCGCGTGGCAAGAATACTGAAGAAGAAGTAAAAATCTGGTCAAATAAATTAGTAGCATGCGATAATCTTGAGAGGGCCCTGTCAGGAGTTAATCTTGTAATCGAGGCAGTCCCAGAGAGAATTGATTTGAAAAAATCAATATTCAGAAAAATAGAGGAGTTTGCACCGGAAAATGCAATTTTAGCTACTAATACCTCTGGATTGAGAATATCAGAAATTGCATCTGCAGTGAAAAATCCGGAGAGGGTAGTTGGAATGCACTTCTTCAATCCAGTTCCAATTATGAAGCTATTAGAAGTAATCAAACATGACCTAGCTTCTGATGATATCGTAAGAGAAGTTATCGAGATTGGTGAAAAAATGGGAAAAACTACTATTGTTGTCGGAGACATACCAGGTTTTGCAACTAGTAGGCTTGGGGTGATATTAGGTAATGAGGCGATTAGAATGTTGGCAGAGGGAGTGGCAAGTGCCAGTGACATTGACACGGCTATGAAGCTAGGATATAGACATCCAATGGGACCCTTAGAGTTGTCTGACTTAGTGGGCCTAGACGTACGTAGAGATATTTTGAATAATCTTGCAGAGTCGTTCGATGATTCTTCTTATCTTCCTCATCCACTACTAGATAGACTAGTAGAATCTGGAGAATTGGGAAAGAAGACTGGTCGTGGCATTTACAACTGGTCTGAAGAAGGGAAATCAGAGAGAGAAGATCTGTGAGTTGGTTCAGTGCAGGAGATTTTCATCGAGACCATAGGAATAATCGCGGGCTCTCTTGGCGTAATTGCATGGATACCTCAAATTAGAGAGGTTTGGATTGAGGGCTTGCACGAAGGGATTTCGCTACCGACCTTCTTTCTCGTGTCTTCCGCTTTGGTTCTTTGGCTGATATATGGATTTTTAGTGAGTTCTATATCAATAATTATAGCAAATATTGCCGCTTTGGTATGTATCATATCACTCATTGTTGGAGTAATGAGACTACGTAATTCAGAGCCGAATAGTGGTGCGAACACCGGGAGTTGAACCCGGGTTAGCAGGTTGGGAACCTGCTGTCATAACCACTAGACCATGTCCGCTTGTTAGTTGGGAGTCGTAATAGGTAATTTAGCGACTCGGTTTGGAAACTAGGGTCTGGCATCTGCCTTCTTATTCCTTGATTTCCTTCTATGTCTGCGATTTCCCTTATCTCCATAATTCTTGCTACGATTATCGTCAGAACCTTTGTTGAAGCCATTTCTTTTCGAGTTTCTTGAACGCCCTCTTCTGCTGCGTTTTTTCCTCCCGCTTGAGTTCCCTTCCCCTTTTTCACTTGAGGGAATTAGATTGAATTCATTCTTTTTTAATTCCTCGGGTCTAGGATCGGTGAATCTTTTTCTTATTCCTACTTCTCTCTGAATTCTGTTGTAACTTCTTTGCTCGTTCCTCTTGACAAAAGAGATTACAACTCCACTATTTCCCGCTCTCGCAGTTCTGCCGCTCCTATGCTTGTATGCCTTTGCATCATCAGGGGGATCGTAGTGAATTACACAGTTTATCCCTTCAACATCTATACCTCTTGCTGCGACATCTGTAGCTACAAGCACCATGCTTCTACCGCTACTAAACTTCCTCATTGCACGGTCTCTCTGTTTTTGATTCAAGCCCCCGTGTAGTGAGGAAAGAGCGACACTGTCTAACTGCATCTCATCACTCAATCTATCTACTCCTGCCCTGGTTCTACAGAATATGATGCTCCTTCCTGACCTCCTCACTGATTTCACAGCAACCTCGGTCTTATTGTGTGGCTTGACATTCCAGAAGAGGTGCTCCATACTATCCATACTGATTTCTTTTGGCCCCACCTCAATTCTGACTGGGTCGTCCTGATACGACTTGACTAGCTTGGAAACGTCACGATCTAAGGTAGCGCTGAAAAGTATCATTTGAGGTTCGCTGGTACACTTATCAATAATTCTACAGACTGGTTCCATGAATCCCATATCAGCCATTCGATCGGCTTCATCAAGAACTACTATGCTGACATCTTCCAGTGATAGTGCTTTTCTCTTTAGTAAATCGAGGAGTCGTCCCGGACAAGCGACTAGAATTTCTACTCCCTTCTCCAAACCCCTAAGTTGCTTTCCGTATGATGTTCCCCCATATACTGAGAGTACTTTCATTCTTGAATCCCAAGCTAATGGATCTAAGACATTCCTGATCTGTTCCGCCAACTCCCTGGTAGGAGTGAGAATCAATGCGGTTGGCTTCTTTGGTTTCGCTGGAAGGGTTCGGGAAATCAATGGGAGCCCAAACGCTAGAGTCTTTCCTGAGCCCGTTGGGGCCCTACAGCAAATATCTCTTCCTTCCATTGCACTTGGGATAGCTTCAATCTGGACTTCGAAGGGCTCGGTGATTCCTTGGTCGGCTAGACAGCTAACCAAACTTGGCTCGATTCCTAAGTCTGAGAATTGAACCACTGGAAACCCTACAAGACGCCCCGCGTAGGTACCCTATTTAGTATGGATAGTTGAGTAAGTAGGATTCTGGTTAAACCATCAATATGGCTAATTTACGACTCTGCATTTTCTTGCTGTGTCTTCCTATGGATATAATCCGAGTAATTTCCTGGCCACACCCAGAGGCTTCCATCTCCCGGTAACTCCCATATTGTGTCACAAATCTTGTCCAAGAAGTACCTGTCATGGCTAACGGTAATGATAGCGCCCTCATAATCTCCTAAAGCTTCCTCGAGAGCCTCCTTGGCGTCCGTATCTAGATGATTGGTGGGCTCGTCTAGGAGTAACATGTTATTCTCCCCCAGTAGTAGTTCGAGTAATGCAATTCTTGCTCTCTCGCCCCCGCTAAGTTTGCCCAGGGGAACAGTAACCATATCCTTGGTGAACTGAAATCTACCCAATAGGGACCTAATTTCGCCATAGTCCATCCTAGGCCTTAGGGCTCTGACTTGCTCTACGGGGTTCATATCAAAATTCAGGGACCTATGATCTTGGTGAAAGTATCCAATCTGGACTCCTGGCCTTATGTCTATCCTACCCGAGTCGAGTTTGATCTCTCCTGTAATTAGTCTCAATAATGTAGTTTTTCCAGCTCCATTAGGGCCAACTACTCCTATTTTCTGGCCTCTTCTAATGCCCACTTCAAGTCCGTTGATAATCGGTCTTTTTAGACCTTCAAATATAAGTTTGGCATTATGGAAATCTAGAACCTCGAGACTACTCTTCTCGATTGACTTTAGATTGAACTTAAGATTCTGTCTCTGTCTGGGCTTTAGTGATTTGAGCCACTTTAACTCTCTCTGAGATCGATTGATCATTACGTGTTTTTGAGATACTGATTTATCATATTTATTTGCCCTCTTCATTGATTGCATAGCTCCTAAAAGTCTCTTTATTTCTTTCTGGGATTTTTCAATTCTATCCTCTAATGTCTGTAAAAATAGTTCTTTTTGATGAAGAAACGATGTGTAATTTCCACTGTATCCCTTCAGATGGGCGTCTTGGATCTCGACAATATTGTTGCATACACGATCCAAAAAGTATCTGTCATGGCTAACTATCACTAATGCGCCATCAAATGTGTTCAAGAATTTCTCCAACCAATCAAGGGTGTGGAAATCTAGATGATTGGTTGGCTCATCTAGGAAGAAGACGTCTATCTCCCTCAATCCTACTAACTGTCTAGCGAGTGCTACCTTGGCCCTCTCTCCACCCGATAATGAAGACAGGGGCATATCCATTGGGTGGTGTGCGAGATCCAATGCCTTCAGAATCTCCTGTGCGTGACCGGCTACATCTCCTCCGCCGGATCTTGCCATCAGACTCTGAAGTTCCTGATACCTCTCCATAGAGGGTTGCCAGTCACCATCATAGAATCCAGGATCTGCCATCTTTTCCTCTATTTCAGAAATCTCATCCTCTAATTCTTGAAACTGTCTTCCCCTTCTGTTTAGCTCCTCCCCTAAGGTCGCCTCCTCTACGATATCGCGTATCTGTGTAAGAAATGCTAGTCTCAGGCCAGCAGCGTAAGTTACATCTCCAAGATCTTGATCTTGATTACTAATTGTTCTAAGAAGAGTCGTCTTTCCGGCGCCATTATGACCGACTACGCCGATTCGATCTCCCTCATCTATCCTAAGGTTAATTCCTTCGAGAACTGTCGATGGGCCGAATGCTCTGTGTACGTCTTCCAGACGGATTAGCTCTCTTGCCACGGCGGTCCGTAGGGACGGGGGTTGAAGTGCTCATCGGTCTATTAGGCAGTAACAGGAATAGTCATCAATGATGACGATGCTGTGTATTCGTGGGCGGGATCAAGGAGTACTGGAACTCAAATAGCCGGAGGAGCAAGGTTTTTTCTGTTGCTACAGTGACTTTGTTGCTTCTAGCACCAATAGTTTGGTTTGGATTGGGTCATGTGATAGCGATGCAAGCTTTGACTTCTCCACATGGTTGCGGCATATGGGAAACCAATACTCCTACCAATTGGACCTCGAATGATGATTGGGAGTCGTTCGAGCCATGGCCTGATTCCGATGAAAGGATATCAATGAGGAAGAACTTTGACGTAGTTCCTTGGCAATTTGAGGACTATGAAAACGTTAGTTTTGAGAGTCGTGATGGCATAAACCTTGCAGCTTGGTACTCAGAAGTTAATGAGTCTGCACCTGTAGTAATCTTAGTTCATGGGGGCTATCTAAATGGGAAGTGTAAGCCTGAAGTTATTCTTACAGCTAGTTATCTAGCAGCCGGGGGAATCAATACTTTGATGATTGATCTTAGGAATAACGGCGATAGTGAAATTGTATCTGATTATATGTACCTAGGACAAAAGGAATATCTCGATGTCCTGGGGGCATACGATTGGCTAATTGATGAAAAATCCTATTCATCTTCATCCATAGGCTTGATAGGGATATCAACCGGAGCTTTGACGGCATCTTTGGCCTTTGGCGATTCAGAGATTCAAGCATTATGGTTGGACAGCGCAATCATTGATTTTCCAATGCTGGTCGAGAATGAATTGGAGAGGTTGGGCTATCCAAAAATGCTAGCATCTCCGGCTATAACGATGGGAGAGAGAATTATTGGCATTAATCCAAATGAAGTCCCTCCCGTTACAGCCGCTTCCAAGGCCGGAGATAGGCCAATGTATCTAACGCATGGAGAAGACGATGGGAGAATATCTCCCCAGCACTCACAGAAATTCTATGATGAAGCGATTTCCTCGGATGCTAATGTTACATTGTGGATGATTGATGGCAGTGGGCATGTTGATGCCGTTTGGGAGCATCAGATTGAATACCAAGAGAGATTGGTTAGCTTCTTCAGTGGGGCGTTGGAAAATAAGATTATATGAAATCCTTTGGCCTGATAAAATCGATAAGATTCCATGAATCGCCTTCCTCTCTGATTAATGCCGCAGAGGCAGTAGGCATGACTTGCAAATTTCCAGTCAGAGATTCCAATAACATCTCACACCCTGGATTATGACCTATTATCATTGTAGTTGAGTCATCATCTAGATCCCTTGATATTGATAGCAATACTTGTATGGGGGCAAGATATAATCCAGATGCGAACTCCCTTGGAAGATCAGAAAATTCGGAACCGAGTGCATCAAAAGTCTGTGTAGTCCTCAAGGAGGTACTAACCAATATCTTATCCGGTTTCCAACCACATCGTAAGATCTCGTTAGCAGTTGATGGAGCGTCTCTGAGGCCTCTTGAGTCTAGTGGCCTGTCGTGATCTTGTAGATTGGGGGCATCTCTACTGCTATGGGCATGCCTCATAATTACCAAGCGTCTATTCATGACCTATTCCTCGGAGAATTTGGGATCTCTTTTTTCCATGAAGGCTGCAACTCCCTCAGCGAAGTCTGGCGACTGGGCTGAGGATACCATCAAGGCTCTCTCAAATTCTAATTGGGTCTCGAAAAATGTGGATGTGGAAGCATCTAGGAGTTGCTTGGTCGATCTACGACTATTTACAGACCATTTTCCCCAATCTTTTGCAGTCTTTATTGAACGCTCCAGTAGATCTTCAGAAGATGTTACCTCGTCAATAGCCCCAAATGCAAGAGCTTCATTAGCTGACCATACCTCATTGTTGAAGAAGAATTTCTTAGCTCTTTGGCTTCCTACAAGCCTTGGGAGTAACCATGTGGTCCCTCCATCTGGAGACGCACCCAATCCGAAGAATGCGGCTGCTATCTTTGCTTTTTCTGAGCATATCCTATAGTCTGCGGAGAGAGCTAGTCCAAGTCCGCCGCCGGCCGCCGCACCATTAATAGCGGCAATGAAGACTGTCTCATTGGCTCTGATTTTTAGGATTAGGGAATGAAGAGAGTTTGTCATTTCACTAACCATGTTTCCTATAGTTCCATCATCTATAGCTTCTGCAAATTCATCAATAGGCCCTCCGGCACTGAAGAATCTACCAGAACCTGTAAGGATAACTGCCCTACATGAGGGATCTTCCATTAGAGATTCTATTTGTCTGACTAATGGCTGGAAGTTTTCTGGATTGAATGTATTTCTAGAAGCTTCCAATGACATAGTCAGGATTGCAACTCCTCCATCTTGACGCTCGACGGTGGAAGACATGATTGTCGAAGAGGGGCCTCATTATTGAACTCCATGAAGGTGATAAGTATAACCTCACTGGGATGTACATGATTACACGAGATGCCATATATATCGGCGGAGAGTGGGTCCCTGCCAGTGGAGAAGAAAAAATTGAGGTCATTAATCCAGCGACAGAGGAGATAATCGGCACTGTGCCTGTTGGCTCAAAAAGTGATATAAATGATGCAATTTATGCTGCAAGATCAGCCTTCTCATCGTGGTCTAAATCTAGTATAGAAGTAAGGCAGGGCTATCTAAATGCCATATCTGCCGCTATCTCAGAGAGAGGGGAAGAGATTGCAGAGGTAATCACTTCCGAAGTTGGTACTCCCATCAATTATTCAAAAATGGCCATGGTCGGGACCCCTAGGGTAGTTGCTAGGTCATATGCCAAGATCCTTGACTCATTTGAATGGGAGGAGGAAGTAAGAAATTCATTGATCGTCAAGGAGCCGATTGGCGTGGTCGGCATGATAACACCATGGAATTTTCCACTTCATCAGATAGTCGGGAAGGTTGCGCCCGCGCTAGCTTCTGGGTGTACGATGATTCTGAAGCCGTCCAAGGAAGCCCCTCTAAATGCGTTTATTCTTGCTGATATCATCCATGAGTGCGGAGTTCCTGCAGGAGTATTCAACCTAGTTTCTGGACATGGCAGGGAAATTGGTGAGTCTATCTCATCTCATCCTGATGTAGATATGGTGAGCTTTACAGGTTCCACAGCCGCGGGAGTCAGCGTTTCTAAGGCGGCATCAGAAACCGTGAAGAGAGTGACTCTAGAGCTCGGTGGAAAGAGTGCGAATATTATCCTCGACGATGCAGACATGGTCAAGGCTGCTAAAATGTCAGTTTATTCTTGTTTCAATAATTCTGGACAGGAGTGTTCGTCATTAAGTCGTCTTCTCATTCCATCTAGTCATCGTGATGAGATTATCAAAGTGATTACTTCGACAATGGAGAGATACACCGTTGGAGATCCAATGAATGAGTCCATTAAGTGTGGACCAATGGTTTCTCAAAGCCAGCAAGAGTCTGTCAGTGGATATATTTCCAAAGGCATTGCCGAAGGAGCGACTTTAATTTCAGGAGGTCTTGGGTCACCGGATGGAATTTCAAAGGGTTTCTTCGTAAAGCCGACTGTTTTCGCAGATGTTACCCCTGAAATGACTATCTTCAGGGAGGAGATTTTCGGACCTGTACTTTCCATAAGCACCTATGAGACAGAAGAGGAGGCGATAATGATGGCAAATGACTCTGAGTATGGCCTATCTGGTGGCGTCTGGTCGGGAGACGAGGGGCGGGCTATGCGTGTTGCCATGGAGATGAGGACCGGTCAGGTCAGCATCAATGGAGGTGCCTTCAACATCAGTGCCCCATTCGGAGGCTACAAGCTCTCGGGCAATGGAAGGGAGCTTGGTTCCCACGGCCTAGAAGAGTTCCTAGAAATCAAGGCCATCCAGAGATAGACTGGTTAGATCAATTTCCTACCCACTCAGCATCCTTGCGTTCAAGGAATGCTTGAACTCCAATCTCCTTGTCTTCCGTATCGAACAGGGCGACGAATTCTGATCTTTCAGTCAAAACTCCCTCGCTGAATGGTAGTTCCAGCGAGGCGCGAATCGCCCTCTTGGCAACTTTAGTTGTGTAGGGGGACTTCTTTGCGATGATGTTTGCTAAATCCATTGTCGACTCTTCGAGTTCCTCTGGCTTTACCACTTTATTCACCAACCCAATTTCGAGAGCGTCTTTTGCATTTATCATCTCTCCTGCTAAAACAATCTCCATGGCCTTCCCATATCCAACAAGTCTGGAAAGTCTCTGTGTCCCTCCGCCTCCTGGAATTAGTCCCAAATTTATCTCGGGCTGGCCGAACATCGATCTTTCTGAGGCTATTCTAATATCACATGATAGAGCGAGTTCGGTCCCTCCTCCGAGGGCGAAGCCGTCCACCATAGCTATTGTCGGCTTGGACAGGTTCCAAATCGCTTCCCAGGCGTTGTCTTCGAAAAATGGTCTTACGTCATCCGAGTTCTTACCTGAAAATTCTGAGATATCTGCACCAGCTGCGAATGAGTGGGGCTTCTTCCTCTTTCCCTCTGGTGGCTCTGATGGCTGTGCCCCTCTGATAATCACACATCTCACTCTATCGTCCGAATCGGCCCTTTTACATTGTTTTTTTATTGAAAGATGTATTTTTTCGTTTAGTGCATTGAGTTTCTCAGGTCTATTAAGAGTCCATACAGATACCAATCCCCCAGGAGGGCTTGATCCATCAATCTCAATATCCGTAACCAACAATACGTCTTCTTCCATGTTTATCGCAGACATGGATGTGGTTTCAACGTATCATTGACTGCCATCTGAGTTGACAACGGGGGGGAGTGGGGGCATACCGGGAGGAGGGAGTGGGGGCATACCGGGAGGAGGGAGTGGGGGCATACCGGGAGGCAAGGGCGTCTGACTCGCTTCTTGAGAGGGCGTCTCGACCATTGTCTGCCCCTCCTTTTGGGGAATTTCCAAAGGTGATCTGATCATCAAAACTCTGTTTGAGTCTATTCTGAAGTAAGTTATTCCAAGGGGCTTTCCAGTATCTGGATTTTCAGGTTCTTCAAAGACCTGAATATCATGTTCTCCATCTCTGAGCAATGATGCTAGGTCCTCTCCATCCTCTGCCTCAGACCACTTCCTAGCCATGGATGCCTTCCTTTCAGCGAGTTTCATCCTTCTTCTTCGCTCGATATCAGAGAGCATCTTCTCCCTTTTCTCTCTTCTCTGGGCTATGAATCCTTCAATTTCTTCTTCTTCGTCGGAAACTGCGTCTCCCTTGGCAACATATTTCATTGCGATATTAGCACCCTCAGGCATGATTGGAGGGTCAATTTTGATACCCGTATCATCTGATAGTTGAGCATTTCCTTGGGGAGTCGTGATGACTGGCAGTGAGGGAGGTGGAATCATTACAGGCAAAGGGGGCATTGGCATCATTGGAGAAGTGGGTGGCCTTCCACGTGATCTCCTCAATTCGGAGTCTTCTACTTCAGATACCTCTACTGATTCATCCTCTGACAGATTTATTTCAGGTTCCAACGGAGGGGAGATTGATTCGGATTTTTCTCGAGTGGGAATGACCATCTTCTCACGGCCGGTAAAAATCAGAAGAGAAGCTAGGGCCAAGAGAACAGTTCCTCCGGCTATTCTCTGTGTTAAATCGACCTCTCCTTGAAAGGCCAAAAAGAGTATCATGCCTACAATTAGGGCAATCCAATTGATTAGTCTAGTCAGAGAAACCATGCCACTCCCAGCCTTGACAGGAGGGGGTATAACTTCACATTGACGGATGAGTGATGGCTTCAGACAGCGCCTTCAGAGATTTTCCCCTGTGTGATAATGTTGATTTTTGTGATTTGCTCATTTGTCCGAAAGACAATCCATTTGAGTCATCTGGAAAAAAGATTGGATCATAGCCGAAACCGCCGTCTCCGCATATATTTTCACCTATCTTTCCTCTGCAGACTCCAGTCGTCACTATTCGAGTACCATTCATCATCAGAACAGTCACCGCTCTGTACTCACAGTGTCTTTTTCTTTCTTCACTCATTAGTTTTAGAATACCATCAAGTCCAATCGTCTCGAAAACATATGATGAATAGACGCCGGGAAACCCATTTAATGAGTCTATGAATAGTCCAGAATCCTCGACTAGGATTGCGCAGTTCATAACTTCTGATTCTGATAACATATTAATTGCCTGCTTAGATTTTGAAATGGCTACTTCCATCAGTTCTGATGACTGTGGTTCAATAAAATCTGGAGGTTGTCCATCAATAATGAGAAGCTCAACGTTGTGCCCTAGTGGCTCTAGATACTCTCTAGCCTCATCTAACTTTTTTGAATTGCCTGTTGCAAAAATTATTCTCATTAAACTACCCCATATATCTGACCCGATTCCTGATTTGATTGAACCTAGAAATTACTGACTCCGGGCTATAAGGAGATTCGGTGGATGACGATTCACTATATCCAATTAGTACGTCCTCAATCCCTTTTTCAAGCTCAGAATGACTCGCTGAAAGACATTCATTCAATACTTGGAGATCCTGTCCCATATGCTCCAGTTCTGCAGAAATCCTAGATAGTCCGAAATCAAGTAATGATATTTTTCCTGTTCCATCAATCATGATGTTATGAGTTGTTAAATCTCCATGTGAGAGGCCAAGTTCATGTAGTTCTCTAATTTTTTCACCTATTTTAAACATGTAATCTTCTCCTATTGAGTCTCCGACTAGTGATTCATAGATTGGGTTTCCTCCAAGTTTAGAAAGTACCATCCAACCCTCCTCATGATTTATCTGAAGGAGTCTGGGTGCAGAGAATTGAGTAATCTGTAATCTGGAAAGTACCTTGGCCTCTACAGTAATTCTACTCTTCGTCAGCCTGGCATCTAATTCCATATGCCTGTAACCCCTTCTCCTACGTGACTTGAGTACTGCTGGGATGCCTAGCCATAAGCCTGAAGTTACCCTCGCCTCGGCCCCGATATGAATCATTTCAGACTCTTTCCAATATTGGAAGCATGGGCCGGCCATGGCTATGGGAGGTCACATACCTTGAAAGCGATTCCACCGAAGCGAACTCTGGAGAAACATATGGAAATGCCATCAGCGCCTTCGCCAAGAGGGCTAGTAGTGCCGAAGTTCTTCTCCGAAGAGGAGATTGAATTAGAGGCAAAAAGACTGTTTGAAGCAATAGGCCAGAGCTCCCGATGGAATATGAGAATTTGTAGATCAATTTCACCATTGACATTAGAAATTAACCATTTAAAGAAGCAGAAAGATGTTTTTCTGATAGCTCATTCATATCAAACCCCAGACATTGTCTACGGCGTTGCTGATTCTGTATCCGATAGTTACACTTTGTCTAAAGCAGCACGGGATGCTCCCCAGAGGACCATTCTCTTCTCTAGTGTGAGATTCATGGCCGAAACCGCAAAGATTGTCAGTCCTCACAAAACCGTTTTACATCCATCTCCTGATGCCGGCTGCTCATTGAGTGATGGGATTAATGCGGACGATGTGATCAAATTAAAGGAGAAATACCCGGGGGTTCCTGTAGCATGCTACATCAATACTACAGCATCAGTCAAGGCAGAATGCGATGTTTGCGTAACTAGTAGCAACTATCTGAAAATATGCGAGAGACTCCCGGGAGATAAGGTAATTTTTGTTCCGGATAGATTCATGGGAAAACATATCCAAAAACATCTTCAAGGTAGGAAAGAAGTGATTATTTTCGATGGAGAATGTGAGGTTCACGCCGAGTTCACTGGGGAAAAGGTAATTTCATGGAGAGAGAGGATGAGTTCTATCGGTATCGACCTTCAAGTTCTTGCACATCCGGAATGCGACGCAGGAGTTTTGGAAGAGAGCGACTTTGTCGGAAGTAGTGAGCTTTTGATGAAGGAAGCTATGCGATTAGCTTCGATAGGGAGTCAGGATATCATGCTAATTACTGAGTGTGGGACAGCTGAGAGAGTACTTGCAGAGAGTGAATATGAGATAAATCTCCTAGGCGCCTGTGTCATGTGCAGACACATGAAAAGGACTCAACTAGAGGATATCCTACAGGCACTCAGGGACCCCATGCCAGATCAGATAATTGAGATTGATGAAAATATAATTAATCGTGCGAGAAAATCACTTGATGAAATGTTCAGACTTGCTGAATAGAAGTGTCATTTTTCAGACTGTTTCTGTCTCGCCCATGTGAATACTAATGGAATCAACAATACTACCGACGTCTGTAAAATTACGGAGGAATATGGTTCAAAGGTCTCTTCTAGGTTGTACCATTTCAACTCTGCTTCCCCATTATTTCCAGTTTCAATCCATCCGACGCCCCCCAGAAGAGCCTGTGGACTAGAATGGCTTTCATCCTCATCAAATGTCAGTTGTTCTGTCTGATTTGATTCTATTTGGTAGATAAAGACTTGAGTTGTCTCAGATTCCTCGGGATTGGATGCGCCTGGCTGGAATCTAGGAATTTGGAGAAAGGCGACATTCCCATTTCCTATACTAGGAGAAGACGACTCCCATATCGGAGTAGATATCATAGTCTGCATACCGGAAAATGCATCTGCGAAGACTGTCCTATTTATTGGCCCTACATCTACCACTACAGCGACTGCTTGACCATCAATTGCAATATCTACAATATTAGACTTTGAGTAATTTATTTCCACTCCTGACTGCTCAGATAAAAATTCATCCTGTGCAATATCTGCAATTACGTCTAGGTAGATTGCGGTAGTAGGGCTGGCCTCGGTAAGTGATGAGATGTACACTGTCGGACCTGAGGAATCGTTGTATATTGACCACGCGACAGAGTTTCCAGATACCTCTAGCGTATCTACCTCATTGGATATTCCCCCTAATTCTGAGATCTCTTGTTCTGAGTTCATCGTCAAAATACCATCTACGGTTAGCATCACAATGAGGGGATTTCCATTTCCATCATATCCGATATCTGAAATATCAATCTCAAAATCAACATTCTTAGAGAATATTGGCAGATAGGGATTATCTAGAGATTCTAGATCATAGAGATCTACTCGAGTCTGATTATTTACTAAAAGATACGAGCCTGAAATCGATATACTTGGCTCTTCCAACCAAGTAGGGCCGGATATTAATTGGCCTTGTCTTCCCTCTAAGCTAGTATTCAATGCAGTAATCTCAACATCATCTATTCCGTCCATTTGAGGATCTACTTCTATTCCTATCAGCCAATCATCAGAGCCGGCGGCGGAAGTTGGCCACTCAACTCCTTCTACGGGAAAATCTTGATGTGTAGCATCCCAAAGAAGCACAAAACCAGTAGATAGTAGTAAAGCGGCTATGAAAACGCTGGTCTGCTTACTTCCCGGTTCCTTGAGGAGGGAAAGCTTCTGTCTGGCATAATTCCTAGCGCCCGTAAAGAAATTTTTTGGATTATCAATAAGCCTAGCAAGCTTCCTGGTGAATAGCCTTTCATCAGCGATCTTCCAAATCCCCTTATGTGTCCTCTCCGTGACTGACACAGCTGCAATTGCAACAATCATCCCCCCAAGTATATCTATGGCCCAATGAATTCCCAGGTAGACAATAGAGAAGGCGGTCAAAGCTAGGAAAGCCACTAGGAATCTTCGAAAATTTAGCCACCTTCCATCTTCGTCCCATCTCGTCATGGTTAGCCATATGGCAAATGGAAGACCGATGTGTAGACTAGGCATTCCATTAGTAAACGGATCTATACGGGTGAACCAGTTGTGAATCTCAGGAGTCAGATCATAGGCTACAGTTTCCATGAGGGGAATGTAGTCTCCCGTCACTCTTACATTGAAGAATAGATAGAATGGAATTGCTAGAATGTAGACCCAGAACATCGAAAGGGAGACGCGATCTGCCATATGACGATCATCGAAGTATATTGGATATACGAAGGAAGCGAAAGTCGCTGTCATGAATCCCATGACATAGAAGTGTGTTAGGGCCACATCCAAGAAATCGTTTCTGAAGCCTTCCTGTACCCACAGTACTATGTCTCCTTCGATGGCGTAAACGTAGGGAGTCATGTCTAGTTGTGTGTTGGCCATCAAAATTCTATCCAAGCCATCTAAAATATCCTTCCATAGATATACTGAGAAAACCACAATCATGTGTGCCCAGTATCTTCTGAACATATCTATGAAGCCCTCGATTCTGACTTTAGCATAAGGGGGCTTGAAAATTGGCATCATTGCTACGCTGATGAGAATAGCACCTGTTATCCAGGTAATGTAAATCCCGCTTCCTACGGCCATTCAATACCTCCCGAGAAGTATGTTTGACATGAATTCGACCCTTGAAATTACTATTTTAGGTGATCTTCACTTGGTGAATATCACCTTTCTCCAATGATGAAAGTATCTCTTCAACGACCTTACTGAACGATAATGCAGTTTCTCCTTCTGGTTCTGCCACAATCCTATGAACTCCATCATCCCCTCCCCTCACCACTCCTGGGTCGAAGGGTAGTCGCCCTAGGAAGGGCACTTCTAGCTCATGTGCAGAGTCTTCCCCCCCTCCTGATTTGAACAGATCTAAGGTTACAGACCATTTTCCCTCGGGTGAAGCAGTAATATCGATAGGGACCCCCGTTGGTCCAATCATAGAGAATTGACTACCAGCTTCCGCGGTTCCTGAAATGGTGTAACCACTCATATTCTCGACCACGCCAAGAACAGGGACTGATATTGTCTTGGCAAAATTGATTGATTTTCTACTGTCCAAAAGTGCGACTTCTTGAGGAGTGGTTACAATAACCACTCCATCCAAATTTGGTAGTGTCTGGCTTACTGTGAGAGGCTCATCACCGGTTCCGGGAGGGAAATCTATCACAAGAGTGTCAAGCTCTCCCCATGCCACATCTCCGATAAATTGCTGAATGGCGCCGAGTTTTATCGGTCCTCTCCAAATTACAGGCTTATCCGGATCTTCAATCAGGAATGCCATTGAAATGACCTTTATCCCATGGGGACCTATTGCGGGAAATATCTGACCGTCTTCTATGTGGAGCTCTGTCCCCTCAATGCCTAGCATCTTGGGCACATTAGGCCCTGTAATATCTATGTCCATTAGTCCAACTTTCTTCCCCATACGAGCTAGTGAAAGAGCTATTCCGGTGGCCACCGTAGTCTTTCCAACACCTCCTTTTCCAGAGAGAACCATGATTTTATGGCGGATTCCCTCACTCATTTTTGACATTCTCATTTTTCTTTGCATCTGTTGGTAGGCCTGCTCCATCTGAGCTCTCTGATTCGAGTTAGCTTCCTCTTCTGCTTGAGAATCAGGAGAATGGTGTGACACGGGCGAATCTGCCATGATACTTGGTAAGAGCGGGCATACTTCAATGCTAGTCTAGGTAATTTTAATTAATTGCTATTGGGGTTGAGTTAATTTAGTTCAATTCATTCGGAAATCTGTGAGGTTTCTATTCGTTTGTGTAGGTAACACTTGCAGGAGCCAAATGGCTGAGGCGATATGTAAGAGTCTTGGACACTCTGCTAATTCTGCTGGGACACACCCTGGAAGGGAAGTTAATGCAAATGCAATCAGAGTACTAGAAGAAAGGGGGATAGAGTCAATGGGACTTTTCCCTAAATCAATAGATGATATTGAAACCGACGGCTATGATAAGATAGTTAGCATGGGCTGTGGAGTACAATGTCCCAAACTCCCCATTGACTACGACTGGGGACTAGATGACCCTCATGGAAAGTCGATAGAAATATATAGATCGACACGAGATTCGATAATTGATTTGATGCGTGAATTGATTCTAAAAGAGACCGACGCTTAGAAAAGCGATTCTGCTTTCCCAACATTCACACGAGTGTAGTGTAGTGGTTATCACCCGGCGTTGCCAACGCCGGAACCCGGGTTCAAATCCCGGCACTCGTACCATTTTATCTGGAATTAGTCAAAATCTGACTTTCTAATCTGTAAAATTACTGCTACCATGCCAAGGAGCAGGAGAGAGAAGGAAGTTACTAGAACGATTGAAGACATGTTCTTCGAAATCCAGCTAGAGTCACCAGCGCAACAGTCGGATGAGTAGACCGAGAACACGTGCCCCTGATCTTCTAGAGGAGTGCTAGAAAGATAGATGTCTGTGGCTCTTATTTTTATTTCTAGGTCCCCCTCCGGTATGGTCGATCTGACTATGAACTCCAGTGAATAAATGCCGTCTCCTGCTAACCGATCCCCCGAAGTACCGTCATCTACCATTAGTAGCCATTCCTCAGACTTCCCGATCTCAGCGAGCCTGCCTATCTTTGCTTGAACGGACGATACCCCGTCATAATCAGAAATCGCAGCCTCGATGTGATGAGTAATTTGCCCACCATTCCCGGAGACCATTACTGGATGGATTACTTGCTCTTGATCAGAAATGTAAGACTGAGGGGACCCATCTCTCCATACCTCCAAAGATGAAACTGTAGGATGTTCGTTATCAATCCTCAATAGCGAGGTCAACTTTAGGCCATTAGTGATTATTTCCGCTCCTTGTAAATCTGATATTCTCAGAGGAATGCCTCTCTCGCCGGGCGCTACTGTGATGGGAACGGAGAATTCTCCAGACCACATTCCTGAAGACTCTGAGAAGTTAAGGGGGTATAGCTCACCTCCAGAGCTCAGGAGATCTACAATTACTTCAGATACCCCATGGCCATCTACACAATCGACTGTAATTCCTATGGATTCGCCCCTGATTGCTGATGACTGCGAGAATGAAACTGAAGTCACCCTTGGAGGGAGATTTGCAATACTAATTTCTGCTGTTTCAATTATTTCAACCCAGTAATCTATGATTGTAATGGGGATATAGAAATCTCCAAACTCTAGTCCATTGTGAATGACTAGTGATGTCCAAACATCATCACGAATGGTTAGATCTCCTTTCAAGCCACTATCTGAAAGCTCGATAAGTCCCATTCCAATAGAAGAAAAATCGGCGACAACGGATACAACATCCGTATCTATGTCATTAATCAACACTTCAATATGAGATACCCCTCCCTCTGTATGTAGAAATCCCTCTCGGAATCTAACAGATTCTAGAGATGGAGGAGTGTTTTCATCAGCGGTAATTATTGATGGGTATAGAATTCTATCTACCTTCTGATACTCCTGAAAGGAAATGTCACTTGATTGATTTTCATCTCCTGATTCTAATGTTATCCACCTTGAGACCTCATACAAAAGTCCTGAGAGAGGACCTTCATTGACAAAAAATCCTGAGGCCATAATTTCCTCGAAGTCGAATTCTCCAGTCCATTCTGCGACTTCTACGATATGACCATCCATCTCTTTCTCAATGATCGAATTAATTGTTACTTCGAGAGTATTAGATGGATTGCCAAATAGAACAAATCTATCACCTGGAACCACGATCTGGGGCGATTTTCCACTCTCTCGGGATATCTGATTGGAAATCAGAGGGCTGGCCTCCGGTCTGGTTGGCTGTTCTACTATTGGCGATTCAGGAGGGAATTCATTTGAAACAGAACCATTGTCCTCTACGTACTGTAATCTGACAGTCCTATTCTGCCAGTCCTCCTGAGGCACAGTGAATTCATATGTCAGATTATGCTCAGCACCGAATTCTTGGGAGATTGGTCCGAAAGGGGTTGCTGAAACATTGAACCAGAACTCGTTTTGAATCTTATCGACCTCATATCTTACGCCCTCTGAATTCTCCTGTATTCCAGAGTCTACTATCTGCCTGACAAATCCGAAACTACCCTCGGCATCACCATCATAGGTCCCATCCACAATTATCGTGTCCGAAACTGTCTCGCCTCCAGTCGATTCTAGATGGATCATTGGAATGGTCCCATTCACGTCTATACTGAACTGATCATCGTCAATCTCAAATCCGAATTCACCCCCTCCGAATGCTCTGAAGAACTGTTCCTCACGGGTATCGTCAGACCATCTCTCTCTGATTATCAAATCATCAAGCTCGAATGAGAAAAAGTCTGATACCCCCGATATCCTCAATGATGCATTTGCCTCTAACTGAAAATTCTGAATACGCCTCTGCCCGTCTTCATCGAAGGATTCGAAGTAGAAGGTATGGATTTCTCCGAAGCCTCCACCTGAGCTATTGTTATCTCCACCATTGAAAGATAGCCATCCGTTGCCCTCGATTATAATCCTCTCAGACAACTCGCCATTTTCCCATGAGCGATTTATAGAGGCCTCACTGACTGAAATTTCTGCTGTGAAACCTTCTTCATAACCTTCTTCTGAATAGCCTTCCCTTAGCACCATTGTGCCATTACCTAACATCTCAAAATCTTGAGATAGAAGCTCATCTCCATCGTATGTTTCGTTCAACCATACTCTGTCCAGAGAGAGGTCCAGAATAATCCCATTTAATCCGTTCATTGTGTTCATCTGAAGAGAGCCGTTGCCAAGTTCATTGGATTCTAGAGTAGCCCCTTCTCTCTTTTGCCAGCCTCTTCCGATAAAATCGATATTCTGATTGCCAGAATCTTCTCCTTCTAGTGACCAGACGGTCTCTCTTGTGATTTCATGATCCTCGATTGGTTGGTTCCAATTGGTAACTACAAAAGATCTGGTGCACGACGACTCCAAACTGGAGAAGTTAACAAAAATCTTGTCGCCAAAATTTGGTTGTGATTCTAGTTCTATGTCTACCTCCCCTCCAGCGCTAATGTGTGAGACATTTAGTGGGTTGTCATCTACTGTCATGCCCGCGTGGCTCGCGTTGATAGAAATGCCACTTGGGGATGTTCCAGGAGAAAACGGCGGGTCGAAAACGACTCGATACCTGTGGATGTGCTCTACTGAGAAGAGTTCGCCTTCCTCGTTCGGCTCTTCTAGCCAGTTGACTTGAGAGCCCCAATCAACCAGAATCTCACATTCATTAGTGACTGAAGACTGTCCAGAAACCAAACTTGTAGGCAAGCTGAGCAACAATATTGATGTCAATAGAATTGCGAATTTTGTCTTTGATTCCTCCTTAGCCAAATCAACCACCAATTACTGCTAGCGATAGCATTAGTACAATAACCATTCCTAATGCCAGACAGTGGGACATCAAGGTGAATATACGGTCAATGGTCTTTCTTTCGTTGAATCAAAGGGGAAAAGCAGAGCTAATGGGGTTGCCCTGAGCGAGTCTAATCGTGTCGCCGCTCTGAGGTATCAGAATAGAGGCTCTTCGTAGTCATCGTCTTCGCCTGATCTTTCCTTCCAAAGAGAAACCGGAACATCATCATACACATCTGAGTAAGGATCCTTGTCCTTCTGATTCAATAGTGCCGCTTCGGCGGCCGCTCTAGCGAACTCCTCTGCATTGGCTTTGAACTTCCAATAGTGAATCCTCCACTCTCTTCCATCCCAGAGAGTTGTTTCCTCTGACTCTGTTGTCAGGAGGTCATAGTCCTGGAGCTGGTAGAACAGATTTCTGTCTGTGGGCTCCAGTGCATTATCGATAATCCTGTTTGAGAAGCCGAAGAAACCCAGAGCGTGCTCGGCGATCGACTCTGCGACGACTACTTCCATATCGGAGTCTACCTTGCTTCGGATTGCAGAAGTAAGTTGTGCTAGTGTCAAACCCATCGCATCGCCTCCAGACATGCATACAGGGGAGGGCGCTCTATTTCAACGGTATCTCTTAACACTTCAAAATCAAGTGATTATGTATGCGAAGTCATTATTCTACATCACAGAGACGAGAATGCATGGACAATGATAGGCGAGCCAGTTTCCTAGGCCTCAAGGAGAGCCATGAGGGGCCGTGGGACGTTGTCATTCTCCCAATCCCCTTCGAGATGACTACCAGCTGGATAGAGGGCACTGAGAAGGGACCATCAGCATGCATAGACGCCAGTTCTCAAGTCGAGTTGTATGACCCCCTGCTTCCCGAGGAGCTTCCCTGTGGGCTTTCGTTCCATACTGCAGAGCCATGGAGTTCTGAAGCTGGAACCCTAATGGATCAGTTGGACTCTATTCGTGAATACTTCTCAGAGTGGGTAGGAGAAAGTTTCCCACTGATCCTTGGGGGAGAGCATGGCATCTTGCCGCCAATTATGGAAGCATTGTCTAATCATCCAGAATTACAGGGGGACCTTACTAGATTGACATTGGTTCAAATTGATGCCCACGCCGATCTCAGAGATGAGCTTCAGGGAGAGAGATACTCCCATGGGACCGCTATCAGGAGGGCTCTAGATGCAGGCGTTGGCAGGGTCATTCAGATAGGAACCAGGGCTCTGTCGAAGTCCGAGGCCGAATTCTCGATGAAGGACGAAAGGGTAGAGACATGGTATGCCAGAGACATACTAGGAGGACTGGGGAGGGAGGGAGGCTGGAAAGGTATGCTCGAGAGTATTTCGGAAATTGAAGGACCTGTCTGGATTACCTTCGACATAGACGGTCTTGATGGTAAGTTGGTACCATCAACAGGTACTCCGGTTCCCGGGGGCCTTTCTCATTGGGCGGCCGTCGAAGTCATTGAGAGTGTCTTTTCTGCTTCAGGCATCAAGGTTCTGGGGGCGGATGTGAACGAGATTGCTCCTGGGAAGGAAGGTCCTCTCACCGAATTCAATGCCGCACTGATTGCGACTAAGATTATTACATGCCATATTGCGGGATATCTGAGCGGAAAAGGAGAATGATTGTATCTTAGTACCTCCTCAGTATGGTATGCGTAAATGGTTGACTACCTTGGTTCTGTCATCGCTGATGGTGGCCTCTGTATCTTCGATGGTTACTGCTCAGATAAGTCAGCCAGATATCGTCCAAGAGCATTGGTACCATTCCTACGCAACGCTGACCTTGGACATCAATGCTTGGGAAGATGACCACCCAGAAATCGTCAATCTCTCCTCCATAGGGCAGACTGAATTGGGGAGAGAGATTTGGATGCTACAGATCACCGACGAATCTTGTCCGCTTGATTGGGATTTTGATGGGTGTGAACACTCCTATTACGGTGGAGAAGGTAGAGAAGGGCCATTAGTAGTTCGCAAAGAAGTAGTATACATCGATGGTGGCCATCATGGTAATGAGCATCTAGGAACCGAACTCGCCTTCCTAGTTGCCGAGTACTACATCGAGGGCTGGGGAAACGGAGATCAAGAGATTATCGATTTATTGGCGACGACTGAATTGCATATCCTAATCATGCTAAATGCGGACGGTAATGACTTCGACACAAGATGGAATGTCAATCAAGTGGACCTGAACAGAAACTATGATCACTACTGGAACACCTGTCCTACGACACAACCGGGGAGTTCTGCATTTAGTGAATCAGAGACTCTTGCGAATTCCATATACATGAACGATGTTGTGCCTCATGCTGACCTGTATATTACCATGCATACGGGAGTCTGGATAATGCTCTATCCTTGGGGCAAGTGGCCAGAGCAACCGTCTGACTGGGAAATGTACCATCATATTAGAGATGAGGTAAATTCTAACATTTCTGATATCCCTATTCGCAACGCCAACCAAGGCCTCTACCCGAACTGTGGAACCAGCCGAGATTACGGCTATGGCGTGATGGGCTATCCCACGTTCACCTTCGAGACTGATGATGAGCAGTTCCTGCTGGGGACAGTAGAGGCCCTATCGGAAAGATTGGGAGAGGAGCTCGACGTGATGCATTACCTCATAGAGAATGTATGGTACTGGAGAGCTCGTCTTGTTGCCGATTCCTTGAAGGTAGAAGAAGGAAAAGTACATCTCAGCGTTTCTAATCTAGGTTATTCAAGCACTTCAAATGCCACACTGCTGTACATGGAGGGAGTGGATTCGACAGAGATTTGGCTCCCTGGGTCGGATGAACCAGTCGAAATGATAGGACTGACGCAAAAGGGAGGGACCCCCCAAATACAGTTTGGTTCAGACTTCAACTTCTCCACCTCCGGATTCGGCTTCGCAGTCAATGCCACTAATAGCACGATCACGACTCTCGACTTTACGGGCGCTCCGGTTTCAAGCAAGGGGATTTGGACCCTGTACTACCAGAAGAGAGTAGTGGATTCCTCGATGTGGGTGGGAAACCCAATCAATGACAGCGTAGTTGACTACGAGAGTAGTGGCGGCTCGAGCCTTCTTCCTACTCCTTCGATACTGCTTATCTTAGTCTCATTCACGCTGGCTTCGATCAATGGAAGAAATGGTAGATTTGAACAATAATTTATGTTTCATGGCTGCTAATTAGACTCTAATCTCATAGTTTGACATAGAATTATTTGTAAACTAGATACTAATCGGGCAGTTCGGGCTATTTATGAAGATAAGCAATAGTGAATTTACCACATTAGGCGCACAATTGATTTTACCGGTGTTCGAAGATACCAAGAAAGCACCCAATAACTCTCTGAAGGGACTAAATAGGAACCAGAGGGGACTTGTCAGGGACGTTCTCAGCTCTGGTGGTTTCGAAGGTAAGAAGGGCACTAGAATGTCCTTATGGACGCCTGGTTGTAACATCATCTTGGTAGGTATGGGAGATAGAGAAGGCATTAGTCATAAGATAGCGAGAAATGCTGGAGCCAGACTAATTTCATCCTTGTCCAAAAAGAAGGGGACTAATCTGACTGTTAGATTCACCACGGGTTGGACTGGAGATAGAATGTTAGACTTCGCAGAGGGAATGATGCTTCGGGACTACGAGTTCTTGGAGCATCAGGAAAAACCCGATGATCATATCGAAGAAGATTGGGTAGTTGACTTTCAAGCCGGTAGCCGGCACCAGGAGAAGCTCGGTTCCGATCTTCTAGATGTGCAGTCTGTGGTGAAGGGAGTCCACACGGCACGTGATTTGGGGAATGAGCCTGCTAATGTCCTCTACCCAATGGAATATGCTAGAAGGGCGCAAGAATGGGCCAAGGGAAAGGAGAACGTCAGAGTTGAGGTTTATGAGTGGGAGAAACTGCATGAGCTTGGAATGGGTGGACTGATAAATGTCGGCAAGGGGAGTGATCAGAAGCCCTGTATGGTCTTATTCACATTGAATCCAGATGAAGATGAGGGAGTTAGGAGACCATGTATTGTGGGCAAAGGGATTACTTTCGATACGGGTGGCATCTCTATCAAACCCACCAGTGGAATGTGGGACATGAAGTATGATATGTGTGGCGCCGCTACTGTTTTCGGCCTTATGGAGGCTCTTTATGAAACTGGATACCCTAGGCGAGTAAATGGTATCTCCTGCCTTGCAGAGAATATGCCCGGCTCTGGTGCTTACCGTCCGGGTGATGTCTTCAAGACATATTCTGGGAAAACTGTAGAGGTCTTCAGTACAGACGCAGAGGGAAGGAATGTCCTTTCCGATGGTCTATGGAAGGCTGGGGAGCTTGATCCTGAGTATATCATCGATCTAGCCACGCTTACTGGTGCGGTTATTGTGGCTTTAGGAAATCAGATTTCTGGAATGTGGTCCAATGATGATGATTTGGCCGGAAATCTAAAATCAGCGGCCGAAAGAAGTGGCGAGCCAGTTTGGAGAATGCCTTTGAATAGTCAATTTCGTAAGTATATGACAGACTCAGCATTCGCGGACATAAGAAATGGTTCCATAGGAGGTAGGGCCGGATCATCCAATACCGCTGCCGCATTCTTAGAGTTCTTTGTCCCAAATAGAGGATTTGAGGAGGATGGTGACAAGATACCTTGGGCTCATCTTGACATAGCCGGATCAGCTTGGGGACCCGGTTCCAAAGCTCGTTCTGAGGGTGAAAACCCTCTTTTCCAGTTTGGGACCTCGGGCATCCATGTTAGGACTCTGCACAGGATGATCACAGAAAGCTAGCTACTCATCGCTGTCTTCAGGCTCGACCTCTTCGAAGTCGGCTTCGACTACATCGTCTGAGCCTTCGCTTTCTTGTTGTTCGGCCATTTCAGCAGCCGCGGCTTCGTAGAGCTTCGCGGATACTTCGTGTAATGACTCCTCTACCTCTGACATCTTAGCCTGTACGGCGGCTTCATCCAAATCCTCTACATCGATTGTCTTGTCATCCTTTGTGATCAGAGCTCTCAACTCCTCGAGCTTGGCATGGATTGGGTCTGCATTGAGGTCTGAGATTTTCTCTGCCGCCTCATTGAGCATTTTTGAAGCCTGATAGACCATCCCATCGGCGGAATTGATCAGGGTCACTCCTGCCTTTCTCCTCTTATCGTCTGAAGCGAATTCTTCGGCCTCTGCAACCTTAGCATTTATCTCGTCCTCGCTTAGAGAGGTTTGGCTCTCTATCTTTATGGATTGCTCCGTTCCTGTGCCCAAGTCCTTAGCAGAAACATTGACAATTCCATTTGCATCGATATCAAAGGTAACCTCAATTTGTGGCATTCCTCTTGGCGAAGGCGGTATCCCCATCAGGTGAAACTTTCCGAGAGTGATGTTATCCTTGGCAAATTCCCTTTCGCCCTGCAAGACATGTACCTCGACTGCAGGCTGATTATCCGCTGCAGTGGAGAATGTCTCGGACCTCCTAGTGGGAATGGTAGTATTTCTCTCAATCATTGTTGTCATAATCCCTCCGAGTGTTTCGATACCGAGAGTAAGTGGCGTGACATCGAGCAGGAGGACATCAGTAACTCCCTCGTCCCCAGTGATTATTCCTGCTTGAAGGACTGCTCCGACAGCGACTGCTTCGTCCGGGTTTATGCCCTTGAAAGGTGGCTTGCCCACTTCCTTCTCTATTGCTACTTGAACCGCAGGAACTCTGGTAGATCCCCCTACGAGAATAACCTTGTCGACATTTCCTTTCTTAATTCCAGCATCCTTCATGGCCCTTCTGGTGGGGCCCATTGTCCTCTCTACGAGATCAGAGATAAGATCTTCGAATTTAGCCTTAGATAGGGAGATGTCGAGATGCTCTGGCTGACCATCACCACTCATTGTGATGAATGGGAGATTTATCTGAGTTGTACTGGTGCCTGAAAGCTCTATCTTGGCCTTCTCTGCAGCTTCACGTAGTCTTGTTATTGCCGTCATGTCGCTTGATAGATCAATTCCTGTTGATTTCTTGAATTCCAAAACGAGCCAGTCGATTACTACCTCGTCGAAGTCGTCTCCGCCCAAGCGATTATCTCCGCTGGTCGCCTTAACCTCGATTTGGGGTTGGCCATCAACCTGGTATATCTCAAGAACAGAGACATCAAATGTCCCCCCTCCCAGATCATAGACCAATATTGTCTGATCGTCATCTTTGTCGACCCCATATGCTAGAGCGGCGGCTGTGGGCTCGTTGATAATTCGGAGAACTTCAAGTCCCGCGATTCTCCCTGCGTCCTTTGTTGCCTGACGCTGTGCATCAGTGAAGTATGCTGGACAAGTGATCACAGCCTGCTTAACCTCTCGGCCAAGATAGTCCTCGGCATCAGACTTTAGCTTCTGTAAGACAAATGCGGAGATCTCCTGCGGAGTATATTCGGTATCATCTATTTTCTTCTTCCAGTCAGTGCCCATCTCCCTCTTAACTGACATTATTGTTCTTTCGGAATTAGTCACAGCCTGTCTCTTGGCGGTTATACCGACCACTCTTTCACCTCCATTCTTAGAGAATGCGACAACACTGGGAGTCGTTCTCGCTCCTTCTGAGTTCGGAATGACCACTGGTTTTCCCGCCTCTAAAGTTGCTACACAGCTGTTTGTTGTTCCCAAATCTATTCCAATTACCGGTCCAGTCATTTTTTTTCCTCCTATGATAGGCTAAGCCATATCGAAAGTGATGTCTAGTATGCCATTATTCAGGTTCCAATCAGAGACTGAGTTGGCCGCCTGCGGGAGATTGATACTCTTGATTGGCCTGAGTTGGGTTCTTCTCATTAATTGGAGAACCTTGCCTCCGTGGGATAATATGAGCTCAAAGCTTCCCTCATCTAGATCCACGATGTTTGAGACATCGATTGTAACATACATGGAAGTACCATCAACGTAGGTATCTTCTACAGGAACATCGGTCTCATCCTCTTGTTCTTCTTCAACCACAACCTCTGCGGACTCATTATCGGGACCAACTTGGACGTTAATACCCATATTCTTGAAAATCTCAGAAAAGCCTTCGGGATGGTTCATGAAGGATTCCATTTGCTTGCGGAAATTTTCGGGGTCTCCTTGGAAATTCATTTTCACGTTGCTATTGTAGATACTCTCGGCATCTATGCCCAAATTGTCAAATTGCTGACGGATTCTAGAAATTGTATCCTCTAGTTCCGATTTATCGATTGGCATTCCCATCTGATTGAACAGATTGAGCATCTGCTCAATCATTTTCTTTTCCCATTCATCGGAATTTGAATCACTCATTTCTACCACTACTTAACTGACGGTTGTATAGTGCGATGATAGTGCCATATATGAATATACGCATTGGAATATGAGTTCTTTCTTGGTAACGGAGATAGATTAGTGATGGAGTACTTCAAATCTAGGACTAGATTCCGAGTACCATGGTGCAGGCTGAGCATGATGTTGCCCTACAGGACACCGATAGGCTGGAAGGACGTGCGGCTCTAGTGAATAACGTCAAGGCCGCTGTAGCCCTAGCTGGAGCCGTTAGATCTACTTTAGGTCCAAGAGGATTAGACAAAATGCTGGTATCTGATGATGGAAATTGTCTAGTAACAAATGATGGAGTTACAGTAATCGAGGCTGCAAAGGTCGAACATCCAACAGCCAGGCTTCTAATCTCCGCATCTTCATCTCAAGATAAGTCAGCTAGAGATGGAACTACCTCAACTGTGATCCTTACTGCAGAGTTTCTACAGAATTCCCTTGAGCTTGTTAGGATGGGGATTCATCCATCTACTGTAATCAATGGTTTCCTTCTAGCGGAGAGAGAAGCTATTTCTGAGCTAGACAGGGTCTCAAGGGAAGCGAGCTCTGAGGAGGAGCTGAAGTCAGTAATTTCGACTACTTTGGCTGGCAAGATTGGCGAGTCGCTGGCCTCCCATATCACTGAAATTGCTTTTGAAGCAGCTGAGTTGATTTCGGATGAAGAAGGCGGCGATGACCTAGAAAGGTTGAGAGTAAAGAGGTTGCAGGTCAGTGGTGGTTCAACTACTGATAGTCGTCTTATCAACGGTTTGATGATCCCTAAGACTAGGGTCGATATCTCAACTCCTTCCTCTTCTGGTGGGGGGACCATAGCAATAATCGATGGCGGCCTTGAGAATACAAAGCTCGAGATGGATGCCGAGATTGAGATCAGTAGCCCCGGAGTACTGAAGGGATTCCATGACCGATCTTTGGCGAAATTGAGAGAAGAGGTCGTCCATCTTTCATCCCTCGGAGTTGAGCTACTGATTGTCAGAGAAGGGATTTCTGATGATGCTATTTCCATGCTAAATGATGCTGGGATAACCTCATACAGAAGATTTGAGAGGGAGGATTTGGAGCGACTCTCGAAAATAACTGGAGCTCGAATGGTCAGGAGACCGATCAGGATTACAGAAGACGACCTCGGGAAATTCACTGGTAGAAGGGAAGAGACTGTGGCAGGTATATCTCATTCTATCATAGAGGGATCCGAAGGTGGTGCATTAACTGTGGTCGTTCGTGGAACATCTCCCCAGATTAGAGAAGAGGCAGTCAGGGCGTTTGATGATGCCATGGGCGTAGCCTTCAGGGTCATTAGAGACTCCAGAGTGATTCCAGGAGGAGGTGCAATTCAAACACATCTAGCTAGACACCTGAGGTCGTTCGCTCTCGGAAACCCTGGAAGGGAGCAATTGGCAATAGAGGGTTATGCTGCCGCTTTGGAGGTCATTCCTAGGACACTTGCAGAAAATGCTGGGCTCGACCCAATAGATGTAGTTCTGGACCTGTCCGCAGCACAAAATTCCGATGAGGAGAATGGCCCGTGGATAGGACTTGATGCCATGACTGGAAGTAGGTCTAGAATGGACGAGATGGGAATCTTGGATCCTTTATTTGTAACTAGGCATTCCATTTCTGGATCGACTGAGGCCGCAATCAGTGTACTCAGGATTAACGATGTTCTTTGGGCGAAGCAGGACCCAACTACTCCAGATTGGAATGATGATGAAGTTCAGGAAGACTGATTTAACTAATATTGGAAATCATCTCGTCTACCATTCTTCCCAAGTCATAATTTGCTTCCCATCCCCACTCATTTCTAGCGGCCTCATCATCAACATCATCGGGCCACGAGTCGGCTACCTTCTGCCTGAAATCGGGAATAAAATCACAAGTGAATCCCGGTATTCTCTCAGCTATCTTATCAGCTAGTTCTCCCGCAGTAAATGATATTCCCTTAATATTATATCCAACTCTAGAATCTCCCAGACTCCCTGGATCTGCCTGCATGATACTCTCTGTCGCTCTAATGGCGTCTTCCATGTACATCATAGGTAATCTTGTATCTTCACTAACAAAGCAATCATAGTGTCCATGATCAACAGCTGCTCTGAAAATATCAACTGCATAGTCAGTGGTCCCCCCTCCTGCTGGCGCTTTCCATGAAATCAAGCCAGGAAATCTGAGCCCCCGTACATCAACGCCATACTGTTTCCAATAGTTCAATCCTAATATCTCCCCTGTTACCTTTGTCTTACCATACATTGTTGTTGGATTTAGAGGGCCTTCCTGAGGGGCAATATTTGGAGAATCTGGTCCGAAAACTGCGATTGATGAGGGTGCGAAGACCTTCAAATCAAAATCTCTAGCTGCTTCGAGAACGGATACAGTACCCCCTACATTCACTCTCTGACAAAGCTCTGGATTTTTCTCTCCAGTTGCGGAAAGAATGGCGGCCAGGTGAAAAACTGTACCAATGCCCTCCTCTAGAATCACTCTTTCCATCTTGGCTCCATCCAGAACACTGAGATTTGAGAATGGCCCGTCAGGAAAGTTTGATTCTGGTCCGGGACTCCTTATGTCAGTAGCTAGTATGTTGTCCTTACCATGCCTCTGCCTTAGGGATGAGACCAGCTCGGTACCTATTTGCCCTAGTGCCCCTGTTACCAGAATTCTGTCCCCGGGTGACTCTGTCATGTTACTTCGTAAAGCTGGAGATACTTGGTCATTGATGTGCGATAAAGTGGGTTTACTGTCCCAATGTTGATATGCGAGGCACAATGGCTTCAGACCCCGTTGGTTGCATGAAGTATGTCGTAGTTACCGGGGGAGTCCTGTCTGGATTGGGCAAAGGAGTGACCGCCAGTAGTATCGGTGTTCTTCTAAAATCAGCTGGCCTGAGAGTTACTTCAATCAAGATAGATCCATACTTGAACAGCGATGCAGGGACGATGTCTCCATTCGAACATGGAGAGGTCTTCGTTCTTGATGACGGAGGAGAAGTAGATTTAGACTTGGGAAATTATGAGAGGTTCTTGGATGTGGCTCTGACAAGAGATAATAATATCACTACAGGGAAAGTATACGCCAAAGTGATTGAGAAAGAAAGGAGGGGGGACTACCTAGGAAAGACTGTTCAAGTAGTCCCACACATAACTAATGAGATTCAAGATTGGATAGATGCCGTAGCACACGTGCCCGCTGACGGAACTTCGAGTACTCCGGATGCTTGCGTGATTGAATTGGGAGGGACGGTTGGAGACATAGAGAGTGCCCCTTTCATCGAGGCACTGAGACAATTCCAATTCAGAGCCGGCAAGGGGAATGTTTGCTTCGTGCATGTTAGCTTGGTTCCGGTAATGGGACCTGTTGGAGAGCAGAAAACCAAGCCTACTCAACATACTGTCAAGGAATTGCGTGGACTGGGCATAATACCTGATATTCTGGTATGTCGCTCGGAGAATCCATTGGATTCTGAGACAAAATCGAAATTAGCGGCATTCTGCCATGTGGGAGAAGATGCTGTCATCTCAGCGCATGATGTTTCCAATCTGTATCAGATACCCATCTCACTACACGAACAATCTGTTCTTAGAATGGTGTCCAATAATCTGGGATTCGATATTCCCGATAGCCTCCCAATGCTCGACGAATGGAAGGAAATGGCTGACAAAGTGGATATGCTGGAGGATGAAGTCAGAATAGCAATGGTGGGCAAGTATACCGGACTATCAGATTCTTATCTCTCAGTCATTAAGGCACTCCAGCACAGTGCCTTTGCGGTGAACAGGAAACTCATAATAGATTGGATAGAATCCACAAACTTGGACCCAATAGAAAAGACTCCTATGCACGATCATGCGTGGGCGACTCTGAAGTCCGCCGATGGGATCCTGGTACCGGGCGGGTTCGGAAATCGTGGAGTCGAGGGGAAGATTGCGGCGGCAAACTACGCAAGAGTCAATAATGTACCATATCTTGGTGTTTGTCTTGGCCTACAGATTGCAACGATAGAGTTCTGTCGTAACGTACTGGGTCTTGATGGCGCTAATTCCGCTGAATTTGATGAGCATGCGCCTGTCCAGGCTGTTGTCTTCATGCCAGAGATATCCAAGACACACATGGGCGGAACTATGAGGCTGGGAACCAAACCGACTCCATTCCTAGTGGATGAATGTAAGGTACGTAGGCTGTATGGAGGCGCGAGCCATGTAGATGAACGTCACAGGCATCGGTACGAGGTTAATCCAGAGCTTATCGATAGAATTGAGGCCGCTGGATTGATTTACGTAGGCAAGGACGAGACTGGAGAGAGGTGTGAGATTATGGAGCTTGAAGGGCATCCGTATTATGTTGGTACTCAATACCATCCAGAGTTCAAATCAAGACCGAACAGACCTAGTCCGCCTTTCCTAGGATTGCTGAAAGCTTCCTGTGGCCATGAAATCTGAAGTGTATATCTAGCAGCAACTCTCGTCCAAGCTATCCTGGGCACAGAAGCAGGTCTTTGCAGGCATGATGTCTGCACGGGAGCTTCTCTCATTGAATAGGGCTGTTACTTCCTCAAGTTCCTCGGGAGCGTCCCCTCTCTCCTCGAGACAGAGTTTGAGACCCAGTAAGCCCCACATATTGTCCTTCCAAAGTTTGATGTCCTCACGATATACTGCCTCAGCTTCAGCTACCTCACCTTGCTCAAGGAGCAATGCACCGAGTATGTGCCTGACTGGTTGCATCTGGCCCCATGGTTCGTTGTACGCCAAGTTGAGCGATAGGTCAACGCCCCTGCGCAGATGGTCGAATGCCTCTGTGAAATCGTAATCCTCCCCTCTGGCCTTTGCTTGGAACTGTCTTCGATATTCTATCTCGCCTGAGAGAACTGCGTCATTCACCAACAGAATACAGGGCCCCTCACTCGGATCTTGATACATCAGGTTGTTATGGAGAACTCTTCCCTGAAGAGCTGGATTGTTGAGTGCTTCCTCAAATAGTAACTGCTCTGCCTCGGCCTCTGGAACCATGCCCTTAGATGCGTAAGCCACTCCCCTAGCATAGTGCTGAGTAGCTACAGCGGCAGGGAATACATCTCCGTCTGTGTGGAGTGGTTCATTGAGTATCTCATCCCACTTTCCAAATCTAATCATGACATGCCACGGCATAGTAACATACGACTCTAGGAAGATCGCTCCCATTGGGATGATTCCAGCGAGCATGAACTGTACGCCCGACTCTGAATCGCCGGCCGGCAGAGTACTTACTGCTTTGCGTGCATACTTCAGTGCTGTTTCGTACTGTCCATCGAACATAGCACACCAGACCACGAAATGGTGATTGTGCATTCTGTAAAATTTGTAGAACTGTGACTCGTTACCAGTTATCTCAACATATCTGTCATCTGCCTCTACAGCAGCGATATTGCACTCTATAGCCTCCTGCCACTGACCAACCCACGCATCTATGTGAGATGGCATATGGACTAAGTGACCAAGTCCGGGCATCAGTGTCCTGAGTACATCTGCAGCTGGTAGAGCCTTCTCTGGATAGGGAGAAAGTTCCAGTGCATGGCAGTATAGATGACAAAGAGCCGGATGGACCTTTGCTTCCTCGCTGGTTTCAAAGGCGTCTTCTAATATCTTCACTAGAAGTAGGGTGTTTTCGTCAGCGGGAGTGATTTCGCCAGTCTTGGTATCTTTATTCCACAGTTGCCAGGCCTTCAGATTCATAAGCGCCTCTACATAAATTGCAGTAACATCCAGATTGCCACTATATTTCTCATAAAGCGGAGCCATTGCTTCAGCGAATGCGATATTTAGCTCGGGACTATTACCCATATTGAGTACAGACGGATCAGCAGCATCTCTTGCTTCCTCTGAGTGCCTCTCTGCCAGTGCATCGATCAGATCTTGTTCCATTTCTGAACATCCTTCTTTGAGTGAGATGGCCATCTGGATTGGATCGTATCCTGAGCCAAGTCCGGGAGTCCAATTGTAGTTCGATGAGACGCAATAAGCAATCCCCCACCATGCCATGGCACAGTTTGGATCTAATTCAGTACATTTTGAGAAGCATGCAATAGCTTCCTCGTGGTTGTAATTTAGCATATGCCCGTACGCAAGTACAAACATTTTCCTCGCTTCGTCGTTTGTGCATGTTACTTCCATTGCAAAGGAATAATTATCCATATTCCCAAAATCATAGTCCTCAGGTGTCAAGTTCATGTCTCGACGAGTGGCTGTTCAGGTATAATTTAAACTGATAGAAACTCATTATTTAGCGCTTTTTATATTTTTTCGTTTAATATTTGCTCTGTAATCAATCTACAGATACTCGTAGAACTCTGGTTGTCCTATACCCCTGCAATACCTTGAGATACTTCTTTTTGGAGAACCTTTCATCCATCTCAGGGTCACCAGTCTCAATCCTAAGACTACGTAAGGTGAGCATTTTGGCAGGGGTGACGATTCCAAGAACTCTGTCTACTCCAATCATCCTGAGTACTTCCGGTGAAAGCTGGAGGTTTCCCCTTCCAATCAGAAATCCTTGTCCGCCCATTGGAGATAGGAGTAGTATCACGTCACCTTGATGCTCTTCGAGCGCGGTCAATATCTCCTTTTCGTTTAGATCTGAAGCAACAATATTATTCCCCAAGGTTATGTCAATACCTAGGGTATTCAACTCAAATCCAAGAATTCCTCCAATTGTCCTGAGTGTGCCTCCTGAACCCCAAATTATCATCATTTGGTCATCGATCAACGTCTCCCTTACGTGTTCAGCTAGTCCCTGAATAATTTCCCCTTCTCCCGAAGCTTCTACTCTCATCTTAGATCCTTGCATCCACCTTGGACTTGCCGGAGTAATTGCCTCAGCATAGAGCCTGACAACCCACTTCCCTTCCCTATACAGGTCTTCATCTAGGTCAAGAACCTCTGTAGTAGACAAAAGGAGGTCGCCCTCCAACCATGCACTGAGGACCTCAGCAGCGGCCTTGGGCGAGGAGGCAAAACAACCCGAATGCATCTTCACTCCGGTTGGAACGCCAATTATGGGTAATTCTGGTCTGCCATATTCGGAGAGAGCGGCTACTACGTCTCTAGTCGTGCCATCGCCCCCTGCATAAATTAGAAGATCGATGTCAGAGTCTATCATTGATGAGACTAGTTGACTGGTATCTTGAGCATCTGTAGAGCTACTTGAAGAGTGGACGATGCCAAATGGAGATATTGTCGGGGGAATCCAATCGGTACCCATTCTTCCTTCGCTTAGATACCACTGGACACCATCCAGATTTTCCTTACTGATTGCGACTAAGTGATCCAACATTATCCTCATTCTAGGGCCAGATCTATCTTGAGCGCCCCTAGATCTTGCAATTTCGGCTTGGCCATCTGAACCCTTCAAACCAAGTCTCCCACCTAGTCCAGCATCCGGATTCACAAGAAGTCCCAGCTTAAACATGGCCATGGCAAGGGGGGATTGGTCTTATCGCTTCGTAATGGAATCACTCTTTTTCTAGGTTGTCGAATCATCAAGAACAAGTATTTGTACGGATATCTCAATTTATGACAGACGCCTTCAAACGGGATTGCGTGACCGGTCATATCAAGAGGAGTACTGATGATAACGGTCGAAGTTGGCAATGGTGATGTTCACGAGTATGCCAGTGGAATTCCTGCTGGAGAGGTTATTACAAACGTCCATGGGAGAAAATCTGGTGCTGTGGCCGCTCTTGTAGATGGGATAGAGAGGGACATGTCCTATGAGCTGGATTCTAATTGCTCCGTTGTTCCAATTACTGGAGACTCTCCAGAAGGACTCTACATTCTGAAGCATTCCTGTGCGCATCTACTAGCTCAGGCAGTTACCGAGATGTTCCCTGATGCCAAACCAACTATTGGACCTCCGATCGATCATGGATTCTACTATGATTTCTATATGGAGCCTATTTCTGAAGATGATCTCAAAAAGATTGAGAAGAGGATGAAAGAACTTGTAAAGAGTAATCTGCCTATTTCTAGAGAGGAGTACGATAACGAAGATCTCCGTTCAATTTTCAGTGATAATAAGTTCAAACTAGAGATAATGGATGACAAGATAGGTCATGATGTTGGTTCCTCTGCATACAGGCAAGGAGATTTCATAGATCTGTGCAGAGGACCGCATGTACCCAGCACTTCGCACCTTAGATGGTTCAAACTGACAAGTACTAGCCAGGCATATTGGAGGGCCGATAGTAAGAGAGAGTCCCTCACTCGAATATATGGGATGTGCTATCCGGACAAGTCTGGCCTACAAGAGAGGATGAAGCAACTCGAGGAGGCGGCTAAGAGGGACCACAAGAAGATTGGCAAGGAGATGGAACTCTACATGACCAACGAGATGATTGGCAAGGGTCTTCCCGTCTGGTTGCCAAATGGTGAAACTCTGAAAGGAGAGATTGAGAAGTTCGCAGTAGAAACTGAGGAGACTTACGGATACTTACGTGTGACAACCCCCGTTCTTGGAAAGAAGGAGCTTTTCGAAACCAGTGGTCATCTTCCACACTACGCAGAGGGAATGTACCCCCCTATGGAAATGGATGACGGAGAATATTACATGAAGGCAATGAATTGTCCTTTCCACCATCTGGTCTATGGGAACAAAAGAAGATCTTACCGAGAATTACCTATGAGGATAGCTGAATATGGGACTGTATACAGGAATGAGCTGTCTGGAACCTTGGCTGGCCTACTAAGAGTCAGGATGCTTACGATGAACGATGCCCATATTTACTGTACACTTGGACAAGTGGCCTCGGAAGTTGCTGACAATATCAGAATGGTTCAGGATTACTACTCTGCGTTTGGATTCGATGATTACTACTTCCGATTGTCGTTATGGGATCCTGAGAATGTGGATAAATACATTGACCAACCTGAGAATTGGGAAGCCACACAGGATCATCTCAGAGGCATTCTAGATGACCTCGGGGTAGAGTATGTGGAGGCGGTCGGGGAAGCTGCTTTCTACGGGCCGAAAATAGATATTCAGTTTAGGACCCTTCTTGGTCGAGAAGAATCTATGTCAACAATCCAGCTAGACTTCGCGGCCAAGGAGAGATTTGAGCTGACCTACACTGACGAGACTGGCCAAGAGAATGGTGAAGTGTTCGTAATTCATAGGGCCCCACTTTCCACGCATGAGAGATTTGTTGCATTCCTAACGGAGCATTGGGCGGGTAACTTCCCCACATGGCTTTCACCCGTTCAAGTTCAAATCATTACCATATCTGAGAAGCATAAGATTCATGCCGCGACTGTAGCTAACAAGTTACAGGAATCTGGGGTGCGGGTGAAAGTTGATGACTCTGACAATACGGTGGGAAAGAAAATTAGGACTCACAGAAAAATGAGGCCTGCATATATGATAATTATTGGTGATGATGAGACAGAAAACGGTACTGTGTCTATTAGGTCCAGGGGTGGAGAACAACTGAAAGGTGTTCCGATGGAAGAGTTTGTAGCTGGAATTCTTACTGAGATTACGACACGGGATAGGAATCTTTCTCTTATCCCATCGGAGTGATCTAGTTGAGTTCGAAAAACGGCAATCGCTCGCCGATGACTGTATTATTCCTAGTTGTCCTAGTGGACATGCTAGGATTCACTATTGTCATCCCTTTCCTGACTTTTTTCGTTCAAGATCTGGCTTCTGGACAAGGGATTACCGATGTCGGCAGTAGAGACTTCTGGGTAGGAGTGGTGATTGCAGTATACTCACTTGCTCAATTTCTTTTCACACCTATTCTAGGGTCACTAAGCGATAGGATTGGCAGGAGACCTGTAATCATGTTCGGTCTCGTATCTAACTCAGTCTTCTTCATCGTTTTTGGACTTTCAAACAGTCTTGAAATGGCCATAATTGCTAGGTTCTTATCTGGTGCTGGTAACGGAAATATTGCAGTTGCCCGAGCATATATCGGAGATATCAGCACTTCTGATATGATTCCTAGGAGGATGGGTATGTTGGGAGCGGCATTTGGACTTGGTTTCATGATTGGTCCATTCATAGGCGGGATTCTTTCCGACCCTGCAACTAGCATAGGGGGAGTTTTTGATTCCAATTTCTGGAAGGAGTACGAGTACCTGCTGCCTTGTCTTTTCTCGAGTCTTCTTTCGCTGGTCTCTCTGGGCCTTGCATACTTCTGGCTAGAAGAGAGTATGGATCTGAAGGAAGAGTCAGAAGTCCGCGAGAGTTCATTGAAGAAGCTAGCCAATACATTCTCCAATATCATAAGGGTCCTAAAGATACCCGTTATTTCTACACTAGTGCTGATTAACTTCCTATTCCTGATGGCATTCAGTATGATGCATGGAACGTTCATCCTATTCACTGCTATGTCTGTCGACAGTGGAGGGCTTGGATGGAGTGAGTTGGAAAATGGCTGGATATTTGCTTTCATAGGGCTCCTTGGAGTGATAGTTCAAGGAGGCCTGATAGGTCCACTTAGTGATAGGTTTGGCATGCGTAGGCTGATGATCATAGGTACAATACTATGTGGATTAGGTATTGCTAGCTTACCCTATGTGCCATCAGAAGCTTCCTGGCTAATTCTTGGCTCATCAGCTGGACTAGCTATAGGAAATGGACTATTTTCCCCCACCCAGTCTTCACTTCTAACTTTCGAAGCTCAGAATGGGGGTCATGAATTAGGAATGGTTATGGGCGCACAAGAGGGATATGGTGCACTGGCCAGAATTATTGGTCCACTTCTAGCGGCGTACCTATGGTCGGTTACCGTCGAAGGCACTGGAATTTGGTCATTTCACACATGCTTCAGAGTCGCCGGGGTGATATTCATGTTAGCAGTAGTACTGCAGTTAACTCTAAGCCTAAAAGAGAGACCTGCTGAAGTTATCAATGAATGAATGTTAGATTTTACCCAACTATATCCAGACGTCGTTAGATGAGGTCAGGTCATTGGTTACATTGCCCGTATTAACTACCCCTCTAGGCTCCACTAGCATAACTTTGCACTCTTCGAGAGAGTATGGCTTGTGATCTACCCCCTTTGGAACCACATACATCTCTCCCTCATTGAGATGCACAGTTTCACTCTCCATCTCGATGAACATGGATCCCTGAAGAACGATGAAGGCCTCGTCCGTATCAGTATGATTATGCCAAACGAATTCCCCCTCTATCTTGACTAATTTAAACTGATAGTCATTCATTTCGGCAATAACCTTCGGAGACCAGAGGTCCGAGAACTCTGATAGCTTCTCAGTGAAATTGACCTTCGTCATAACAGACCAGCTCCCGTATCATAGCAGAAGGGACAGTACTCCTCAACAGAGTACATGTCGGATTCTAGGTCTTCGGGGGAAAGCGGCTCCCTGCACTTGAAACACATCTCATGATCTGCCTCCTGAAGATTCTTATCGAGCGCTACGCGTTGATCAAACACAAAGCAGTCGCCATTCCAATGAGAACCTCCTGTTTCTCTGAAGTACCCTAGTACCCCACCTTTGATTTGATAAACCTCTTCCCAGCCTTGGTTCTCCATTACTATGCTTGCTTTCTCACATCTGATACCACCAGTACAGAACATCACTACTGGAGTCGATTTATCGTATTCAAGACTCTTTGCCGCGGCAGGGAAATCTCTGAATGACTTGATATCAAGATCCACAGAATTATTGAAAGTCCCAACTCTGAGCTCGTAGTCATTTCTGGTGTCGAGAACAACTACCTCTCTACCATCATCGAGCCATGTCTTGAATTCAAGGGGTTCGATATACTTGCCTTCATGTTCAGCGGGTCTGATCTCATCGGCTCCCAACGAAATTATCTCCTTCTTTAGTCGAACTAGCATTCTACGGAATGGTTGATACTCCGAGTATGAAGTATGTACAGGAATTCCCTGTAGCCTATGATCTTCTTCCAAGAAAGTGATGTATTCATCAATCGATTCCTGGGTACCGGCGAGAAAGAAGTTGATTCCGTTGTGACTAAGAAGAATCGTTCCCTTTAGTCCCAGAGAATAGCACTTCTCTCTGAATGGTTCCCTCAAGGAGTTCCTATCTGGGAGATCTACAAACCTATATCCTGCTATATTCACGTACATATTATCACTCAGGGGATATCTGAAAGCCATTTCTTCATGGTGCATGACTGGCACACGGGCCTAGAAGTTGCCTCACCGCATAGTGAGCAACTTCCAATTTTGCTGTTGGGGTCTGGATGCACCACTCTATGAATCTCCCTGATTTGATCCAGAGAGTGTAGAAGACCATGTCTAGCTCCGGGGGTTAGTGACTCTAGTTGAGCTACTATTGCTCTACTCTGCTGTCTTTGGGCCCCCGATGCGTGGGGACAGTCCCCGTGATGGATGGGGAGGGAGTTGAACAGAGCAAATGCATGAATCTCCTGCTCTGGTATCCATCTCAGTGGAACTATCCTTGGTACCATTCCCTCGATTGGGGAGGCTGTGTGTGGAGCCAGTCTGACTGATCTCTCTATCTCCCCCTTCTGGAGATTCATCAAAATAGACTGGGCCATATCATCCAAATTATGGCCGAGTGCCATTACATCAGCCCCTACCTTTTCTGCTAGAGAATTTAGACTCTGTCTCCTGAAAACGCCACAAAACGAGCACGGCATCATTCCACTGGCCTCATCATGAAGGTCTCCCATTCCAGGAATCTTGGATACGACCTTATCCATTCTATCGTATCCCAAATCCTCATAGCTTAATGTTACAAATTCAACCCCTAGATCACCTGAAAGATTCCTCGCACATTCTAGAGAAGGGGACCTGTATCCATCGATCCCCTCGTCAACACATCCAGCTACGATCTTAATGTCTCTTCTGCTTCCAATAATATCCTTGATCATTGTCAACAAGACTGCTGAGTCCTTTCCCCCAGAAACAGCGACGAGCACTACATACGGACTCCCATCATCCTTTCTTGCGTCCTTCGGGAGGCTGAGTTGCCTTCTTAGCTCACGAGAGGTCCTCCTTCTAACAGAATCCGATAGGTGTCTCCCACAAAGATGCTGTCCACTGTAGGGTTGATGCACAATGGAGGGTAGCTTGCATCGGCTACACTTGGTAACAGATATGGCTCCGTCCACGACTCTTCCCGGAAGGGGTTTGACTTGAACCCAATGCGTACTAGATTTGGAAATCGAGGGCATTTTTGATAATGGTAGTTGCTTTCAAAGATACAATGCAGGGAGGCGGGACCTTACTAGGACGAGGATTTACAGTGGGAAAACGGTATTCTTCATGGCCTGAGAGAATCGTTGTTCTCACGGTATTTTGTTCCGCTTTACTTTTCTTCGGAGAGATTGACTCGGTGATTGTATCGGCCATTGGGGCAGACTCAGATTTTCTCACAGCGATATTTCTAATCATCCTGATTCCAATTGTATCTGATTTAATTTTTAGAACTATCAGCCTGTTACTAGGAATCAGATGATTAATTCTCAGTTGATCTAAACTTGATGAAAGCGGTTTCCACCATCCCTGTGACCCTCTGCCAAGGAAGGATGAATCTCATTCCAGCCACAACTATCAGGAACAATCCTGCAGAGATTACCTTTCCGTAGGTAAGTTGTAGCTCCAGGGACTCTTGCACCTGTCCCGCCCATTGCCCGCCAGAAATAGCACTCACTGTAGAAATTAGAAAGTCATCGAATTCAAGAGCTATTGCTGTTGTAAGAGCTACTAGGGCCATGACGCCAATTAGATGAGCGATATGCCCATTTACAACATTGTTGAACTGTCGGACGTATTCCGGATCTCTTCTTGCATCTCCTGGAAGCATAGAAGCGTACTCCATATTCGATATGACGGCAGATCCTGATTCAAGATACACCAAAAGTAGAATTGCGACTTCCATCAAACTCAGAGATAATGGAGACACCAGCCCTCCGAGTAAGGTTGCCTCTCCAATCTGAGCTGGAAGTGGCGAGAGCCCGAGGTCAACCGATTCGGTAATGCCTTCGAATGTCAAGATTGCATGTATTCCAATCACAGTCAGGTAATATCCGGCGGTCCATGTTAGAAGTTTCCTAGACAGGCCCCAAATTCCCATTAGTCCAGAAAGTACTGGTGCGAATACTATGCCTAGGAATACCAACTCAATGATGAAAAGTATCGGCTCCCACAGATTATCTAAGTGATTCAGCTCGTCAGTTGGCCCCCAAGGTAAGTGAAGTCCGAAGTTTGAGATAGCCATCAACCAAGAAACAACAAATGGAAGTAGTCCCCACGCCAACATCCCCCCAAGGATTATTCTCTTGATGTTCTTACGGATATTTTCCTTAGCTGTAAGCGTGTAAATCCAGATTGATGTGACTATCATACAAAGAATAAGGGGAGCGACTAGTGACATGTTTCCTGTTTGATCTAGCCCATATACTACATCTGGAAGAACGAGTGAACCAGTTTGTTCCTGGAACCAAATTAGTCCCCTAGTATGCTCATATGAAGGACACCAATAGTTAGAGCCTTCATAGGACTCAACGAAAGTATCGGAGCACGTACCATATAGTTTGATCATTCTATTCATCAGTGCTAGCAGGGCGGTAGTTGAGATTAATTGTAGGAAGATAATTTTCCACCTTCTCCTGAGGCTTGAAATCTCTAGAGAAAAATTCTCTGAAACCTTTTTCTCTACCATATTCATCCATCCTAACTCAAATTAATCTGCAACAGTGCCTGTGAGAGCTCAACATCGGGAGTCCAATCGATGACCTTGGCTCCATAACCAGCTATGGCAGTCAGTCTATTCTGTCTCTCAAGTTTCAGAACTTCGTAAGACATCCTGGGAATCCTACTAACCAGCCTCTCTAAGTCTATGCTACTGGGAGATAGTACGATCACTTCGTGTCCCTTACCTGAGAGACTTCTGATTGCTGGTAGTGTTGTACCATCTCCCTCGAGACTACTGATGATGAAAACTGGGGAACCCCTGCTAATTCTGGGAGAGAGTGCGTTAGTGACTGCTTGTAGGGGCATGGAGCCTTTTGGTTGAACCGATGCTAGGCCACTGAGGATCTTGAAGTATTGCTTATCTCCCGTTTCAGGCGGGAGGTAGTCCATTCTCGAACCATAAGTTACGAGGGCTACTGAGTCCCTTCTCTTCAGAAAATAATTAGAAACAGAAGCCGCGGCAACAGTGCCCATTTCGAGAGGGTTCTTTAGTACGGTACCTATTCTGGAAACATCTCTAGTATCGACAATGACGAAAACGTCGGTAACTGCATCCCTAGTCTTCTCGTTGACCATCATCTCTCCGGTTCTCGCTAAAGCCTTCCAGTTAATCGAACGGAAAGAGTCGCCGGGAAGATACTCCCTGAGTGCATAGAATTCCATTCCAGGCCCGGGAGTCTTCAAAGTAGTAGCTCCTGAGTACATCTTTGGAACGTCGGATCTCAGTAGTGCCTCTTCAATATCTCTAATTTGAGGGAAGACTGTTATGTCTGACCTATCGTTAACTTTGGTCTCACTCACGAAGAGGTTGAAGGCATTCCGATATCTTACAGATACTGGCCCTACGGTGTAGTGGCCCCTGAGTGGACAGCGGACAACATACTTCATCGTAGTCGACTGTCCTGGTCCGAGATTCATCCTCATTTGATTGATTCCTTTACGCATCTTCATTTCATGGGGAACGTTATCGAAAATCTCCAATTGCTGAGTTCTACGATATGAGTTATTTGTTATTGTGAGTGAGATGACAATATCATCGCCCTTGTAGACATTTGTCGCCGAGGTCTCCCTAGTGATGGTAAGGTCGGAGTGTCCAGCAACCCAGCCGTTAATCGCCAGCATCGAAATGAACGAGAGTCCGATTATCATCAATTGAAAATTGGATATCATCATACCGATTAGAATCAAACTGATTCCACTGGTCAGCATTATTGCAGCTTTCCTAGTCCACATATTATGCACCCCCTTCAGTATCGGTAGTTCCCCAGTCTTTTATTCTCTTCACAATTCCTACTAGTTCGTCAGCTTTGTATCTTCTATCATTAAAGATGAACTCTGTTAGAACCTTATCATCAACCATCCTTTGAAGTTCGGCTGCTGGTAGAGCGTCGAACTCCTCCCTTGACATGGCATTTACATTTCTGATTCTAGTGAGGAGGACCTGTCTTATCTTCTCGGGCCTCTGATAATACTCATACCTTCTTGCATCGCCGAATCCATAGTAGATTATCCTGAAGACATGCCTCCATTCATCTGGATCTTCTTTCCTGATTAGGACTGCTTCAAGAGAGATGAAAAGTCCTAGGAATAGTATTAGCATGGCCATCCAGTCATTTGTGAAATAGATTAGGAGATAGTAGAGTAGATTGTATGTATCTCCTCCGATATTTGATTGCTGATGCCTGCTCTCATCAAATATGACTATCGCGTTTTCTGTGGCTAGAGTACTCGAATTACCGATTAAGAGAGCCTCTGCAATGATATCAAGAGCCCATTTACGATTATCATTACTTGGGACTAGCCCAGAGTAATCTGAGTCGAAATCCGGATCATAAAGAGAATTAATCAACAGAGAACCGTCAGAGACAAAGTGAACCCTTCCTGAATCTGAATCTATACATAGACGATTGGAGCAATACCTCACATAAACTGCGAAAGGTCCCTGTTCGTCATCTTCAATTCCTGCCGCTGCAAATCCGACAGTCAAATTACCGTCATCATTTGTATCCAGATAAGAATCTAAAGTTGATCTGCCAATTGCATATCTATTCTCAACGGGGTTATATGAGCTGTCTTTCTCAAATGCTGATGGCCCGTTTGTGAGTATATTGTAACTCTCAGAGAAGTCCCAGTTCGAAGTAGTTGAATCGAATCTGTGGGAACAAAGTCCAGCATCGCCGAGTGAGATTCCAGATGTGGTAATGTCTGAGTTGAGAGGTTCGATATCAAGTAGGTCAATTACCCCGTCACGATCTGAGTCCTTTATGCAAGGGTTAACAGAAGAAAGTGAGCCAGAATTGGTGGTGAAGTTATACGCAGAGGTAGTATTAATCCACACATAATTGTAGTCTAGCTCATGCGCATAAGCTTGACCGTCATACAGCCTATGGCCTGAATAGTCGAGTCCGAATTGGCTGGCCAATTGGGCAGAGTATCCAAAATCATCCATGAGGATAACAGTACCCCCTCTCAGTACGAAATTCTCAATAGCTAAAATCTCAGAATTAGTGTATCCATCACTTTCTGTGAGTTCGATAACACTCTCATCTCCCGTAAATCTAGGTAGTGAAATAGTATCCCTCTCAACTCCTGAAACTACGAACACAGCCTCCTCAGGATGATCTATCTCACTGAGTAATAGCGGGCTAGATACCAGTGCATTTGTCTCGATTCCCATGTCATTAATATCTGATCTAAACGAGCCCAAATCATTCCAATCGTCACCATATGCTGATTGCTGAGTTTGCCCGTCCACTAGGTAAGTCTGGAGGATTTCTGCAGCTAGAACCCCTATCAAAATCCAGAACGCCGCTATCGATGCGCCTCTCCTAAATTTAGGAGATGACAGTCTTCTGAATGTTGTATTAAGGTCTGCCACGCCTATACCTCCATCTATAGGAACAGCCATCGAGCCTTAACTTCGTATTAATACCGTTGTGGGGCCATGGACACTCACGCATCAGGAGTTCAGCGGGACAGTTGTATCACAGAGCCTATGTTTGCTACCTCTGAAACAGGCACGGACAATAGCCCATTCGATGTTGGCCACGGGAGGAACTTCGGATCTATTCCATGGTCTATTACCACTAGAAGTGCTACAATAGAGCCAGTATCCATATCTACGCTGAAGTCTGCCATCGTCCCGAGTTTATCGCTTGAAGCGTCCACTACATCTCTTCCGAGGAGCTCCCTGCCGAATGTTGTTGGCACTTATCCACCTCAGACAGATTCTATTCCTGCAAGACTATCTGGTAATCTTCTAACAGATTGCAGACCACTGGTAAGTAGGTCTTCCATCCTATTGTAATAGAGCATCATCTCATCAGTAACCGTGGGTCTGACCCTTTCAACTGCCTCCTCAAAGTGCTTTTTACTGACGGTTTTCCTATCCGCCCTCATAGCAATAAGTCCTGCTTCCCTGCAGACTGCTTCGATATCGGCACCTGTGTAATTCTCGAGCTTGGAGGCTATTTCATCAAGCGAGAATTTTCCTAAAGGCATTTTTTCTGTATGGATTTCTAAGATTGCCTTGAGTGCCTCAGGATCGGGAGGGGGTACATGCATAACTCTCTCAAACCTTCCACTTCTCAGAAGGGCTGGATCAATCATCTCCGGGCGGTTTGTTGCTGCAACAACAATCACTCCTTCCATCCCCTCAACGCCATCCATACTGCTTAGTAACTGATTAACTACTCTGTTGATAACATCAGAGCCCTCTCCTGAACTAGATCTTCTGATACCAGCTATACTCTCGAATTCATCTAGGAAGATAATCGACGGACTGGACTGTTTAGCTTTCTTGAAGACCTCCCTAACTGCCTTCTCTGATTCACCAACCCATTTGGAAATTAGCTCTGGACCCTTGATGGTGATGAAATTAGCTTTAGCCTCACTGGCTATTGCCTTTGCCAGTAGAGTCTTGCCGGTCCCAGGAGCGCCAAATAGTACTATTCCTCTTGGTGGGTTAATGCCGAAGTGTTCGAATAATTCGGGCTTGGTAAGTGGCCATTCGATACTTTCTTTTAGCCTATCTTTAATCTCTTGTAGACCTCCTACTTCATCCCAAGATACTTCTGGAACTTCCAAGTATATCTCCCTCAGTGCACTTGGCTCAACCTCCTTTATAGCCATCCTGAAATCTGCCATTATTACTGCCATCTTTTCCAAGACCTCAGGAGGTATTTGCTCTTCATCTAGGTCTATTTCCGGCAAATATCTTCTGAGAGCCTTCATTGCAGACTCCCTTACTAGAGCCGAAATATCAGCACCAACAAATCCGTTTGTGTTATCAAGTAGCCATTCTACGTCGAAATCGTCACTTATGGGCATCCCCCGAGTATGGATTCCAATTATCTCGGCCCTGCCATTCTTATCCGGAACCCCAATCTCTATCTCACGGTCGAACCTCCCTGGCCTCCTCAAAGCTGGATCGATAGCGTCTTGTCTATTTGTGGCACCTATAACGACGACGTTGTCTCTTCCCTGCATCCCATCGAGTAGAGTTAGTAATTGAGCGACCACTCTTCTCTCCACTTCGCCACTGACATCTTCCCTCTTGGGGGCAATACTATCTAGCTCATCGATGAAGATAATAGCTGGAGTATTTGCTGCAGCCTCCTCGAATATTTCTCTGAGCTGCTTTTCACTTTCCCCGTAGTATTTTGATATAATTTCTGGACCATTGATGGAGGTAAAGTGCGCGTTTGTCTCAGATGCAACAGCCTTGGCGATGAGGGTTTTTCCAGTACCCGGTGGCCCGTGAAGTAACACTCCCCTTGGAGGGTCTATTCCCAATCTCCTGAAGAGAATGGGGTGTTTGAGAGGAAGTTCGATCATTTCTCTTACCTTCTGGAGCTGGTCGCCCAAGCCCCCAATATCCTCGTAAGAAATTGTCTGAACCTCTCCTTGCTCTTCCTCATCGACTGCATCTTCTTTGATTACTATATCAGTATCTGGTAAAACTTGAACGATGCCCTTTGGCTTGGTTGATACGATCGCAAATGGGAGCGCTTCCGCAAATAGAGTCATTCCTGGAATGAATATTCTGTCTCCAGCTACGACTGGTCTCTTGTTTAACCCCCTGCGCGCGAAACCCTCAATTCCTGGACCAAATCTTACCTTCTGCTGTTTCGCCATCACTGGACTCAAAACTAGTCTCTGACATGGCTGAGTCTCGACTTTCTTGATATCGACTCTGTCTCCAAGACTAACTCCGGCATTCTTACGGATTATTCCATCTACCCTTATGACGCCCAGATTAGCATCTTCTGGCCTACACCTCCAAACAATGGCTGCAGTTTTTCTCTCTCCGGAAACCTCGATAATATCTCCTGGTTTGAGATTCAAATCATTATCAAATGGAACTCTGGCTCTACCATGTCCGACGTCGCTGGGTATGGCCTTGGCCACTCTAAGTGTGAGGGAATCAGAATTATCGTCGGTCATGTGCTTAGGCTCCTAACACACATCCCTAGTAGCCACATTAGTTAAACCCACCAATCAAAGGATGTCAAAAATTGCGATTGGTTATCAGAACGATATATCTCGATGAGTAGCATTATGTCTGTTGGGTGATTCGGTACACTCATGACTCATGTGCTGGAAACTGGCTTCGAGAAGATGAAATTAGAAAATCCAAATGGCAGTCCCGCCATAAGAGGATACAATATAATTGCAGGAAGGCTTAGCGATTCGGGCGATGGTAAGACATTTATCAGTCAAAATCCGGCTTGGCTAGAAGATACTCTTGGAGAGTTCCCTCTCTCTACTAAGGAGGATGTACATGAGGCCTTGAGGGCGGCCCGAAAGGCATTTCCATCTTGGGCATCTACTCCTGCTCCAACCAGGGGTCAAGTGATAGGTAATATGGGCAGACTATTGATGGAAAGGAAGGATGATCTTGTCCGCTTGCAGGCACGTGAGATTGGTAAGACTATGAAGGAATGCGGTGGTGAAATTCAGGAAGCGATAGATACTTGTCTTTTCTTCCAGTCAGAGGGAAGAAGATTATACGGACAGACAGTGAATTCTGAGCTTCCTGACAAAGAGTTATTCACGTACAGGAGGCCACTTGGTGTCTGTGGCATTATCAATGCCTGTAACTTCCCCTCAGCAGTTCCTTTCTGGAAGATGATTCCAGCCATAATGTGCGGGAACACATGTGTCTGGAAGTCTCCTCAAGACTCTCCTCTTCTCTCCTTCGCTCTGGCTCGAATTATGCATGAAGCAGGACTTCCTGATGGTGTGATCAATCTCATCCACGGAAAGGGAAGTGGTGCTGGTCAGCATCTAGTAGACGCGGCGGACTTGGGGATGGTAGACAAAATTTCGTTCACTGGAAGTACTCCAGTAGGAAAAATGATTGGCGAGACATGTGGAAGGAACCTCGTCAGTGCTTCATTAGAGCTGGGCGGGAAGAATCCTCTGGTGGTTATGCCATCAGCTAACATTGAAAATGCGGTTGAAGGAGCTTACTGGGCTGGTTTTGGTACTGCTGGGCAAAGATGTACTAGTCTTGGTAACCTGATTATTCACGAAGACGTGTATGATGAATTCATGTCCAAGTTTATGGAGAAGGTTTCAACAACTCAGATAGGGGATTCAATGCGTCATGAAGGGGTGCTTTACGGATCAATGCTCTCTGAGAAATATGGTGAAGACTTCCTCAAAGGACTGGAGATGTGTGAAAGCGATGGGGCAGACAAATTATGGGGTTCTGGAAAAATTACTGGCAATAACCTTCCTGATGGTTTCCATGGAGATGCTGATGAAGGCGTATACATGTGGCCACACGTCTATGAGAATGTCACAGAAGATATGAAATGCTTCCATGAAGAAATTTTTGGACCCGTAGTAACGGTAGTAAAGGCCAAGGACTTTGATGATGCTTTGCGCTTGGCTAACGCTTCTCCATTCGGACTCTCAAGTGCTTGCTACACAAATGATAGGCTAGAGGCTTTCAGATTCAAGACTGGAATCAAAGCAGGAATGACTGGAATAAATAACTCTACCACTGGTGCAGAGGCACATCTTCCTTTTGGAGGGGTCAAGGAAAGTGGCAATGGCAGTCGGGAGTCTGGGATTTGGGTAATCGAGTCATACTCATACTGGCATGCAGTTAATGACGAGCTCTCGGGCAAGCTACAGCTAGCACAGATGGATGTCGAAGAAATAGAGATGGAAGAGGCCGAGGCTGACTACTCTGGACTAGCTTAGAGAAAAATCTCCCCACATTCGGGACATGGGAGGCCAGGGAGCCACGCCCCGGGAAGATACCCACACTTGTAGCAAATCGATGATTCCAGTCCGAATTCTTCCACACCTAATCTAGAACAGCTGGGCCTTTCAATGTTGAGTGAGTTTGAATTGGTCAGAAGCAATTGCTTAAGGGGCCGGTCCGTGCCCTAGGTACAGGGTTATCATGGCTGAATGGGACCGGGACCATCTTAGTTCGCTAGGCATTAATGTCAAGCTTCCTCTTAAGAAGGGTTTTGGGAAAACGGATAGAATAGATTATTGGTGGACAGAGCCAATATGGATGGGAGTTGCACTTACTGTGGCTTTAGTCTACACAGCGCTCAGGGTCGTATTTTGGGATGGTAGCATTCATTATGACGATCACAGAGTCACCTCGCCTATATTCTCCCCAGATATTTTGCACATGCTCCACGTTACAAATCATCCCGGCTGGATGAATTCAGCGATGCTTATTCTCTGGATTCCATTTGGATTTAGAGGGACTTGCTATTACATGAGAAGAGTTTACCATCGGACTTTCTTCCAGAATCCTACTGGATGTATGGTATCTAAGCCTGAAGTCAGCTATTCTATCGGATATAAGGGTGAGAAGGGACTGTTTATACTGAATAATATCCACAGGTACATGCTCTATCTAGCCATAATGATACTTTCTGTCAAATTTTACGATGTTTTACTAACAACCCAGTTTGATGATGGATCTACGGCTATCTCTATTGGCACCCTAGTGCTAGGTATTGAGGCATTCCTTCTGTTCATGTATGTGGCCTCTTGTCATGCTTTCAGACATCTTTTTGGAGGGGGAATGGATCAGTGGAGAGGGGGCATCTCTGGAGTATTCGGTGCTATCTACAGGTGGGTTAGTGGAGTCAATGTTCATCATGCATTCTGGTTCTGGACGAGTCTTGCCATGGTTTTCCTAGGCGACTTGTTTGTCTGGGCAGTGGCTGAGGAGTTCATTTCAGACCAGATTTTATTGGGGTGGTGATTTTGGAAGAAGATTACTCGGTTCACGAATATGATGTTGTAATCATAGGCGCTGGTGGCGCTGGACTTAGGGCGGCAATTGAGGCTAGCTCCTCTGGTGCAACGGTAGCCATGATTTCCAAATCTATGTTGGGCAAGGCACACACTGTAATGGCTGAAGGAGGAGCTGCGGCGGCGCTAGCTAACAAGGATGAGCGGGATTCTTGGGAAACTCATTTCAGAGACACCATGAAGGGAGGAAAATACCTGAATGATTGGAGGATGGCCAGAATTCATGCACAGCAGGCGCCTGATAGAATTAGGGAGCTGGAGCAGTGGGGGGCTGTATTTGACAGAACTCCTGCTGGACTGACGAGTCAGAGAAATTTTGGAGGACATACATATCCCAGATTAGCCCACATAGGAGATGCAACAGGACTGGAGTTGATTAGAACATTACAACAGCGGGGAATTCACATGGGAATGGATGTTTTTATGGAGTTCACAGTGAGGAAGATTTTCAAGTCAGAAGGTAGAGTTTCTGGTTGCTTCGCTTACAGTAGGAACGATGGTTCCCTCCACGTTTTCAAAGCGAAATCGATAGTCTTGGCAACGGGAGGTGCAACTAGATGTTGGGAAATTTGCTCCGGATCTTGGGAGTATACTGGTGAAGGGTACGCATTGGCATACTGGGCAGGAGCTGAAATGGGGGACATGGAATTTATTCAGTTTCATCCAACAGGTATGATATGGCCCCCATCAGTTAAAGGAATATTAGTAACAGAAGGGGTTCGTGGCGAGGGAGGAAAGCTTCTCAATAATGA
>DALF01000030.1 GCA_002499345.1 Euryarchaeota archaeon UBA170
GGACTGGATGATTATGATGAAGTAATGAATTACGGGACTAATCCACTGTCATCTGATTCAGACCTCGATGGAGTGGGGGATCTAGAAGAAATAACCATATTCATTACGAATCCTTTGGATAGCGATACTGATGATGACGGGTTGAGCGATGGAGCTGAAGTCAACTTCTGGGGGAGTGATCCAAATATCTTTGACCCAGATGATGATGGGGATTTATTCTATCATTTCAATGACTGCGATGACGGTGACCCAATGGTGAATCCTGGCAGGCCCGAGATGCTAAACGGGATAGATGACAATTGCGATACTATGACTGATGAGGGGTTCAACTTCACTGATTCTGATGGCGATGGTCTTTTCGATTGGCCCGAATATCATACTTATTTCACAAACCACTTAGACAGTGATTCTGATGACGATGGATTAAATGACGGTACCGAAGTACTGACTTATCATAGCAATCCTAATTTGGCTGATCCGGATGATGACCATGATGGATGGTATTGGTTCCAAGATTGTGACGACCAGGATGTGCTCAGATCGCCTGGTCTGAATGAGGTCCTCGATGGAATAGACAATGATTGTGATGAGATTATGGATGATGGATTCGAATCAGTAGATTCCGATGGTGATTTACTTAGTGATTTCGAGGAGTATCATAATCTTTCGACTAACCCATACAACGGGGACACAGATGGGGACGGGTTGCCGGATGGATATGAAATACAGGTAACAAAAACCGACCCGGTGTTGGCTGACCCGGATGATGATGGAGATGGGGAGTACTGGTTCGAAGATTGTGATGATCAGGATGCAGGCAGAGCCAGTTATCTCGCCGAGGCCCTAGATGGAATAGACAATGATTGTGATGAAGAGGTGGATGAAGACTTTGTCGATGTTGATACAGATTCAGACGGGTTGAAGGACTATGCCGAGTTTCATAACTACTTGACATCGGCTACTGATCCCGATACGGATGGAGATAGCTATCTCGATGGTGAAGAAATTATAGAAATGGGATCCGACCCACTTATTTTCAATATTGATGGCGACTCAGATGGTTTCCTTGATTTTCAAGATTGTAATGATTTGGTTTCTTCGATAAATCCTGGTTCCAGTGAATCATGGAATGGAATAGATGACGATTGTGATGAGGTAATCGATGAAGACGTCTCGAGACTGGGCTTGATATCACCTGTTCCGAGTGATGTGGATATTGAGTCATGGGATACCAAGGACCACGTGCTTGAGATTGGAATCGAAAATATTCCAGAGGGAGTCGAATATACCATCAGCTGGAAGATAGGCGACTACTCTCTAGAAGGACTTTATTCTGGTGACAATAATGTATCTATGCCATCTTTAGATTGTGACTCTCCAGAAGTAAATCTAGAGGTTTATCTATGCTCCGAGGGTACGAGCTTGCAACAGGTTTCGGCTTCTATGATTGATAATGGTGAGCTCACTGAGATGACTTGGACTTTCGAAATGGTAATTTCAAAAACCCCCACTAGCTTATCCGAAAAGGTGGTTTCTTTCATCCTAACGCCTTCAGGAATTGTAATAGCCATAGTTGCTATCTCCTCTCTGCTGGGAGCTAGCTACCTAGTTGGAGCACGGATTTCATATCGAAGAGAATTGAATGAGGCTTACCAGTTCTACCAGATTTCGTCGAGAGATAACGAGACTGGGTTGCCCAAAGTAAACTCTAACGAGTATGACTTTTCATATTCTCTGCCAAGTGCCCCTGATCTCTCTTCGATGATATCCTCTTCGAGAAATAATCAGGCAATAGACCAAGATGACATTCCTCCGCCACCCCCTCCCGGTTCTTACTGAGATGGATCTGCTTCGGCGGCTTCTTCGTCTGGACCAGTTGGAGGATTGGTAGACCATTCACCATCGACACTTCCGCCAGACCATTCCCCTCCGACGGTAATATCCTCTACCTCGTCATCATCCCTCCATACTGGATCCCCATCAGCACCGCTTATGACCAAGCAATCATCCTCATCCAGCCTCTTCCTGATTGTCTTTACTCCTTTGGTAACTGGTAAGATATGCCCCACTGGAGTCCCGGCAGTAACGAAGGGGTTCGTTGCTGAACATATCATCAATCCATTAGTAGGAGAGATGACGTCATGTGATTCCAAAGGGCTCTCGGGATTGGTAACCGTTGCTACCACCTCTCCTTCCTCTACAAAGCTTCCAGCAGGGGCTAGCACATCCAGAAGACCGCCTTGATCAGATCTAATCCATAGTGACCCAGAAGCTAAGATTCTGAAGCTTGGCCTGCTTGGATGGCCCGGAATCATCCTTAGTGACCTGAGGACATTTAGAATGCCATAAAGAGAAACTTGGACTGATTCTGGATCTAACTCATCGGGCCCCCCTCCTTCGAATGTAATACACGCTATATCATAATCGTTGGTGACTCTTCTGAGAGAGCCCTTTGGACCTGCGTTATCCAAAATTGCCTCGATTCCGAACGACCTGGCAATTCTATTGCTGGATGCATGTGCAAGATTAGCACGTATTTGAGGCATGTTTGTCCTACCTACCGCAGCTGTGTGCAAATCTACGACATAATCGCTACCTGCAATGATCTTATTCCATATCCTATATGCTACCCGATAAGAGGTGTTACTATCTGGCTTGCCGGGAAATGACCTGTTCAGATCTCTGCCGTCTGGCATGTATCGACTCTTGATTTTATACCCTGGCATGTTCACAACAGGAACTATCCTAATCGTTCCCGAGAGGACCTCCGGATCTATCGCCTTACCGGGGCCAATGAAATTAGGACCAGTCAAGTATGTCAGAGCTAATGGTCCCACCAACTCATTTCCGTGGACGGCCCCCAATAGAGTAACTACAGGACCCGGGCGAGAACCATGAACAACTGTTACAGGAATTGGCCATGACTCTCCAATCTCAACAGCGAGTAGATCGAAGTCCATTCTCCTTATTGTCCCAGGAAGAATTCTCTTTCTTAGGAAATTATGATTCTTGGGACCACTCTGACGAGACCACTTCTTTGGAGTACCGGTGCTTCCCTCTAGAGCTTTCTCAATCTCAATTCTCCTCCTCTTTGGAATCTGATTGGCGACCTTGAGTGGGGCGAACCTCCTCCTCTTAGAACGAGGGGGTAGACTCTCTGGTCTTTCGGAGCTTGACTCGTCTTCTGAGCCCCCTTCGGAATTGGACAACGCTCCTCCCAGTAGGTTTGGCATAAATAGGATACCATAGGACGATAATGGGAATTATTCAATTCCTTAAGCCATTTCCACCTTCATATGAGTGGAGATGCCGAGCTTTCTGTACAAGAAGAATTCGCGCCCAATAGTACATGTTTTGGATGCGGCCCTGCTAATACTAAGGGACTGAAAATAAGATCTTTCAGGATTGAAAATGGACTATACATGGAATTTAATCCTGAAAAACACCACCAGGCCTTTCCTGGAATGGTAAATGGAGGGATACTGGGAGCACTCCTTGACTGTCATGGAAATTGGACTGCCGCCTTGGCACTAATGGAAAATGAAGGGAGTGCTACGCCTCCATGTACGGTTACTGCATCTTACAGTGTCAGCCTGCGTAGACCGACTCCAAATGATAAAGTCCTCAAGATAACTTCTGAAATTGTGGAGCTGGGAACTGATAGGGCTAAGGTGAAGATGATTTTGGTTTGTGAGGGTAAGATTTGTGTAACGGGCGAGGGGTTATTCGTAGCAGTTACTGAAGGACATCCTGCTTACCACCGATGGAATTAGTGAGTTATTCACGGCATCCTTTAGAACGTCCGAACATTAAGGATAGTCATGGCGGAATCAGGCAACGGGATGGATGGGCTTGATATCGACCCAAGAATCACTAAATTCCTAAAAAATAATTGGGGAATTGAGGGGTTTTTTCCCCCTCAGATTGAGGCTTTGCCCCCTGTCTTAAATGGCGATAATTTGATGCTGACAATTCCAACGGCCAGTGGGAAATCATTGGTTGCATACATCGGTATGATCAATCGTCTGATTGGCGATATGAAAGGGATGAGGGGGGCTTATGTGGTCCCCCTGAAAGCACTGGCGAATGAAAAATACGAAGATTTGACAGAAATTGGAAAATCTGTTGGGCTCTCTGTTGGGTTGGCCGTTGGGGACAGAGGGGGCGAGTCTACCGGTGTGGAAAACTCTGATATCCTTGTTTGTACCAGTGAGAAGCTTGATTCAATATTGAGAACTAAAACTGGATTCCTAGAGAATCTTGGTGTCGTAGTGTCGGACGAGTTTCATCTATTGAATGACTACAGCAGGGGTCCGACTCTTGAAGTAACCCTGTCTAGAATCATGCATTTACGTCCTGATGCTCAGATTATCGCACTGTCAGCCACAGTCGGAAACTCTGAGAAACTCTCAGATTGGCTCGGGGCGACTCATGTTAAGTCGGATTGGAGACCGATACCATTACACTGTGGAGTTATGACTGATCTAGATGTCAATATACACAGAATTGAGGGGGCTGATGATACTAACGGGATAAAAAAAAGGAGGCTTGCGGGCAGGAAAGATCAGAGGCTTCAAGCGGCTTTGATGGATACCATCTCAAAGGGTGGACAGTTACTTGTTTTCGTATCCTCAAGAGCATCGGCAGTTAAGGAAGCCAGGGTTCTTTCTGAGTTTCTACTGAAGATGGGAGAAGAGGAACCAAGTAAAATTACTGATGTTTTCTTGGAAAAATGGGAGGATGTTTCATATAAAATTTCCACCAGTGGAGAGGGTACTTCAACTGGTAAATCTCTGGCTAATTCGATAAAAGGAGGAGTTGGTTTCCATCATGCAGGATTAACTCACAGGCAAAGGAGGATTATTGAGGATTCTTTCAAGAAAGGGGATTTAAAATGCATAGTAGCCACACCTACACTAGCCCAGGGAGTGAATCTTCCAGCGAGAAGGGTCGTCATCAGAGATTACAGAAGATGGAGTGCCGCCGCTAGTGCTTCGATGCCACTATCTGTTATGGAAATCAGACAAATGCTAGGAAGGGCCGGACGCCCTAAATATGACGAATATGGAGATGCATGGATTCTCTCGAAGGACCCTGATGAAGAGAGGAGGTTGGTTGAGCTTTACCTAGAGGGCGAGCCGGAGGATGTGACTTCTAAATTGGCAAATCCGATGGCAAATAGCGCAATTGAGGATCCTGCCTTACTTACTCATGTACTATCGTTAATTTCAAGTGGAGTTTTAACAGACAGATACTCTCTAGGGAGGTTCTTTGGTAGAACTTTCTTGGCCACTCAAATGAGAGCTGAGACTCTTGAAGATAGGTTAGATGAGGCAATTCATTGGTTGGTAGAAAACGGAATGATGACTCGTGAGGGAGACTCCGATTCAGTGTCTCAGAAAATTCATGATGAGCAACCTTCTTCTGATGCTGAAGAGAATTGGGGGGATGAGGTGCCGTCATGGGCTAATTCTGCGGCGTCCGTCCTTGGTATTGAATTATCAAATGAAAGAGCACATGGGAAATTCGAAAAGAAGAGGAGCGGCCCTCCAATCTTTGGTTTCAAAAAGGCGATATCAATAAGAGAACATTCGGTTAATTTATCTGAATCACAGGCTATGACATATCTAGCTACTCCACTAGGAGCGAGAATTTCTAGACTGTATCTTAATCCTCTATCTGGAAGGATTCTTAGAGATGGACTTGGGAAGGCAATGTCAGTAATTTCAGGACATGATGAGTTTTTGCAGGTCTCCCCGATGAGTTTACTTCATCTGGTTGCTTGTACTCCTGACTTTCTTCCACTATGGCTTAGAAAATCTGATTATGACAGGGTTCAATCGTCATTACACCGGCATGAGAGGGAAATACTGGGTACTGCAGTGGATCATGATGAAGATAGGCGTATGAAGGGCGCTCTGGTCCTACAGTCATGGATGGAAGAGGAGACAATGAGCTCGATTGAGAAAGAATGGGGCGTTCAACCCGGAGATCTAAGGAGCCGTGTAGAATTGGCTGAATGGCTACTATATGCATCTAGAAGGATAGTCATAGAGGATGATGAGATGTCATCAATGGATGGGAAATCTCATGAGTCTCTTATTGAAGCTATAGGAGAAGTTCGTAGTAGGGTAAGATATGGTTGTAAATCGGACATTCTAGGGCTGGTTTCTCTCAAAGGAATAGGTAGGGTGAGGGCTAGGGAGATGTCTGATCTGTTGGGATTAAGTATGGTTTCTGATGTAGCTGAGTTAACAGAAAAGGACTGTGAAAAACTGTCTGATTTGAGGGGATGGAGTCCAAGATTAGTTGAGAAGCTTGTCCGAGATGCCAGTCGTACAGTTAGAAGAGAAAAGAGAAAGTACAATTGAACTCCGATTGCCAGAGGATACTGGATGAGCGGTGTCCCTTGGTTTCCAGCATGGGCCATAAAATTCCCCTCTCCCCTAGAAAATGTATCTCTTCTTATCTCTGAAATTGAAAAATGGCGTCCAGATAAGCGGTGGAGTGTGATTTCATATGATGTAGCCGCTAGTGAGGTACATCTTTGGTCAGCATGGCATAAGTCAAGGAGTAATGAGCAACAAGAAAGGATGATTGCAAGGGACCCGACAGCAGAGTTTCTCAGGATTATCTCTGGAACAAGGCAGATTAAGACTGCGATAGACAGATCTGGAGTTTCAAATGGGGATGCGCGGGCTTGGCTAGTAAGGCTGCCCGAGATAGACACTACAGGAGGGATTGGGGAAATCTCCCTTCCCGTGAATGAATACAATAATCATAGCAGAGATGCTGAACGACTAATAGAATTAGTCGGAGCTAGAATAATCCCACGGAGGCCCTTTCCGACATTGGAGGGGCTCAAGAAGATTGGATTTCTAAGCGATGGAGTTGTGGTGAGTACTGAAATGATTGAGCAGTCATTTTTACTCCATGCTTCTATGAGTGATTTCTAGGTGTAATAGTCAGGATAATATCCATTGACCCAATGGGAAGATTATGGACAGTAACGTGGCAGGAAGGGGAACCTCTTCATTTGTAGACGATGGCTTCAATCCTGGTGATTGGGATGAAATAAAGCCTTATGTGAATGAGCTACTGAACAGAAAAATCTCCTGCTCAAAGTGCATTGAAGGAATAATTAGAGATGCGTCTGAACTCTCTGAGCATATCTCAGAAAAGGGAGCACTGTTATACATAGCAATGACCTGTGATACCGAGAGTGAGGAAAAAAGGTCTTCTTTCCTAGATTTCGTAGAAAATATAAGGCCCAAGCTCTCAGAGTTCTCTGATTCACTAAATCGTAGATTGATTGAGCATGAAGCTGTAAAGAGCCTTCCGTCCAGGTATGATTTAATGATTAGATCGATGAAAAATGATATCGATATATTCAGGAAGGAGAATATTCCTTTGGGAGTTGAACAGACCAAGTTAGTAACCGAGTCACAGACAATAAATGGGGCAATGACAGTAGAATTCAACGGTAATGAGTATACACTCCCAGAAATGAGGTGCTTCTTAGAGTCCAACGAGAGAGCAATCAGAGAGGGAGCTTGGAAGGCCGTATCAGACCGAAGAATGCAAGATGAAGAAAGGCTCTCAGAGATTTTTGATGAGTTGATATTCATAAGGAGCAAGATAGCAAAAAATGCTGGTTTTGACACATACACAGACTACATGTTCAGAGCTATGGAGAGGTTTGACTACAGCAAAGAAGACTGTTTAGAGTTCCATGATGCAATTGAGGCTGTATGCGTTCCGTTGATGAGAAAAATAAATTCTCAAAGAGTTGGTTCTCTAGATCTGGATTTCCTCATGCCTTGGGATGTTAATGAGAAGACAGGGGTAGGGCCTGATTTACAAGGACGGGCACCATTGAATCCCTTCGATAATGTAGGTGAAATGGTAGAGAAGCTTTCCACACTGTTTCACAACATGTCCAAAGACTTGGGAGAGAAATTCGATATGCTTGTAGAGATGGATACGCTGGATTTGGATACTCGTAAGGGAAAGGCACCTGGTGGTTATCAGTACTATCTACAGAAAAGTAGAGTGCCATTTATCTTCATGAATGCCGCTGGCTTACAAGGAGATTTAGAGACTATGATACATGAGGCAGGTCACGCTTTCCATTCAATATATTGTAGTCATCTAGAGCTAATTGGCGAGAGGGGGTATCCGATAGAGTTCGCTGAAGTAGCTTCTATGTCTATGGAACTAATGACACAGGAGCATTGGAGTGAGTTCTATGATGAAGAAGGGGCCAATAGAGCTAAGATGGGGCATTTAGAAGGAGTTATTTTCCTTCTCCCATGGATAGCGACAATTGACTCATTCCAACATTGGATTTACTCAAATCCTGAGCATACCAGGGAAGAGAGAGCAAGAGTCTGGAACTCAATTAGAGATAGGTTCGGATCTAATATGAATTGGGGGGAATATACAAAATTCCGAGATGTCTCATGGCAACAGCAGGGACATCTATTCGGAGTACCATTCTACTATGTTGAGTATGGAATTGCTCAGCTAGGTGCACTGCAATTATGGAGAACCCAGAGGAAAGATCCGGAAAAGGCACTCTCCGATTATTCTAATGCGATGAGGCTTGGTAACACTAAAACTCTTCCAGAGCTATTTACCGCAGCAGACATCAAGTTAGGATTTGATGAGCGTCATTTGAGCTCATTAATTCAAGAAGTCAGAACTGCTATGGCTGAACTGAACTGAGTCGGACACGGGGTCCGCGGGATATCAATCCCGCAGACCCTCGCTTGTCACGTTGAAGACCGCCTCCCCATCAGGCAGGTTAGGACTGTCTACCAGGCGAGCAATTCTACGGCCCCCCTTGGACTTCCTAAGGTACAGGCGGAACGT
>DALF01000014.1:0-7148 GCA_002499345.1 Euryarchaeota archaeon UBA170
CCGGTCGGGGCGCCACTCAGTCTCTACAGTTTAGCTTGTGCTAGAACTAGTTAGGAGCTATCCATGCCTGGAATGAGCAAAGACGCAGAGTACTGCTGTAGTCCCTTTTGATATTGAGGCTGATAGGCGGGGATCCGGCGAGCAGGGGAGGAAGTATGTCAGTGATTCTTCTGTTAGTGGCCTCAATGTCTGACTCTGCTACTACGGCTCTTCCCCTGATTAGTGAGGGAGAGCTTCTGTCTAGTAACGGGATCAGTTTGGGGAGCATCTCTACAGTCTTGTGAGGAAGGTTGACGATGACCATATCCCAAGAGCTCCTAACACCAGAGATTTCAGACAGGGTAGAGGCATCAGCAACTCCAGTGATTCTATCCGGGTATATCCTCTCAATAACAACGGGTTCTTCCGGATATTGCCTACCATCCCATCTCCGGAGATTGTCAAATAGCATCTCAACAGCATCTGGGTTCAAATCGGTTGCTAACGCGTCTGAGACTAAATCATCTTCAGAGATTAGATTGGCCAGAACCGGGCCGACTCCACAAAAGGGATCACAGACCCTTATCGGACTTCCCAGAAGTTGCCTTAGTTCACGTGCTAGGTCTAGTGTCTCTAGTCTCTCGGTCTGAAGCTTAGTTGAGAAATAGGCCTTCGTAGGATCACAGAGTATGGACTTTCCAGACTCTCTGACGAATACTCTCGTATCGTGCCTTCCCAAGGATATTTCTTCAGTAATTATCTCAGAATTGTTCCTTAATGCGATGGGAGATAAATTCCTAATTCTTAGTTCTCCTTGAACTCCTCTGTCCTCCATAACCATCCTTACGTTGGGATGAGATGCCATCTTTGACAATGCTATTTCTTTCCGGAAGGAGGAGATATTCTCCTTGATTCTCACTATCATGATGTCTCCGATAAACTCGTGATTGGATGGCCAGCTCTCTCCATGCTCTCTTACAATATCCTCACCAATCATCCGTGATAGGTGTGTCCACCAACTCTCGTTTGGACGTTCGTCTGGTCTTCCTTGTTGAGTAACCTCCTCAAATTCTCTAAAATATGAGGGTAGGGAATGTGGTGCACTGTTTGAAAGAGGAATTAGTCTATGTTTTCCATCACTATCTGGAATAATCCTCATACCATTGTGTAGTAGGTCATTGTCTTTCAGTAGGACGATTACGTCCTGTACAGACTTGTTTGGGACTCTGAGATGCCGCATCACGTTCATCATGGGCAACGGGTCAGCGCGCTTCACAATGACGGCTGTATCGGAGGGGCCGGGGCTCTGGTTAATCGGACTTGGACCTGGTGATTTAAGCCATATGACGTCTTATGCCTTACAGGTTGCAGGAGCTTGTGATAAGCGATATCTAGAGGGATACACGGCCATTCTTCCAAGCGATCAAGAAGAAAAGTTGGAAGAGATGGTCGGGGAGTGGGACAGAGTTATGAGAGATGATATCGAAAATCCCGAGGATATACTACAACAGGCGCAGAGTAGTATGATTGGAATTATGGTAGTGGGGGACCCCATGCAAGCTACCACTCACATTGATCTGAAGATTAGATGTCAAGAATCTAGGATTCCTTTTCATATCGTTCCTGGTCTTTCGGCAACTAGTCTGGCTGTGTCTCTATCTGGCCTTCAATCGTATCGTTTCGGTAGGCAGGTGACTATTCCCTTCCCATATGGTGACTATCTTCCTACTTCTCCATTGGAGATGATACTGACAAATCACTCCAATAAGCTCCACACCCTTGTCCTGTTAGACCTTGATCCGACGGGAATGGGTTTGGAACCCCCCGTGCCTATGCTTCCCAAACAGGCATACGATATCCTAGAGTCGATGATGGAGCGACTGGATAAAAGCAATGATATTGAAGTTGCTTCCCTGATTGGCCCTATTTCTGATTGGAATACCATACTACTCAGCGATATTGGAACGAGTCAACAGATGGTCGTATCAGGGAGTTTTTCTAATATATCAGAAATCAAAGGAGGAGGGATCCATTGCTTGATCTTGCCGACAGAATTCAGCGGCATGGAGAAAGATGTTTTTGAGCACCTCAAGGCGGATATGTGAATTGGTAGAAGGTGTTCCGGTATCACAGGAGATGATGGAAGATGGCAAAACCTCCGGCAGAAGTTAGATTTCCTGGTGACCGAAACAGGAGGAAAAAGGTCCGAGTCAGGGGCATTAAGCAGGCCTCGAAAGAAATCCAGAGGCGACTAGAAGCCAACTTGGAGGGGCTATTGGATGACCCGGAGTCGTTCGTCCCTGAGATAACAGGAGAGTTGGGAAAGATTTCCTTCTTCGGTCACAAAGATAAGATGGCTATGACTCTCAAAGAGATAGAAATTGTCGCTGCTAAGAGAAATGATCATCGTTGGCTCAAGAAGAGGATGGTGAAGAAGGGAGGAGATGAAGTTTGTAGAGCCCTAGCTGGAAGCCTACTCGCAGCTGGTGAAGAAGATCTGTCCACTGTATCGGTTTTCAAACATCCACTGTACGGGACCTCCAGCTACCTACGAAGGGGGAACGGAAAACAGAGTCACCTTGCTGGAATCCAAAACTTCAATCACCCTCGATTGAGGCTTCTGGTATGGGATGGGCATGCTAAGGCAGGACAGTATTTCTTCTCTTGGGATGGCGGGTTTGTATGCTCGTGCTCTACTCCCGATGCCCCTTCAGATTGGATAAGTTGGGTGCTTGATAAGTCGTCTGTTGAGCTCAAGGGGGAGGGTGTTCGATGGACCTCCGGGCTTACAGAAGAAGTCGTAGAAAATGATGAGTTAACTGAGAGTGGTTGGCTTCTACTGACCTTCCAAGACAGTACAAAGGTGGGTATTTCTCCAGCTTCTCTAGCCAAGACAGAGGTTCCTTTTGCTCAAAGTCTGGCTATCTCGATGATGCCCCCGAATAAACTAGGTTCGATTTGTGAAGCGCAGTGGATGTGGAGACCCAAGGGATGGCCTGAAGATATGGCACTTCCAGATGAGGGGATTGAAAGGCTTGGGGAGGTCTTGGACTCGTGGTTAAGGATGTCTTTGGATGACGCGAGACTGTCTGAATCCTGCAGATCGAGTATTCTGAACTCGATTGAAGAGGGGTATGTGGTTGGAACTTCGTGGTTCGGTGATGACGACAGAGAAGGATTCCTGGATTGTCTTTCAGGAACAGACGATGAGAAGAGTGCTATCTCGGTAATCCTGGATTCTCTTACTAAGGGAATCCATGTGAGGTCGGATGGGGTCGTATTAGACTTGGATACTGAGGTAGTGAGGATGGAGGAGAGTTCTTGCCACCCTAACTTAGTATCACTTTGGCCTAAGTATGGAAAAACCGTTCTTCAAGGACTGTTTGGACTGAGCGATGAAGCCTCCATAGAGATACTAGAGAGGCAGTCAAGAAGGAAACAGGGTTTCGGAGCTTTTCTGAGGGAGCTGACGGAATCCTTGGATACGGAGATGAGGCTCAGTAGGTTGCCTTGGGAGAATGAGGAGCTCCCCGAACCTCTCAGAATGGCCGATAGCTTGGTCAGAAAGGCTGTGGGAGAAGGAGTCTCGTCCACTGTATCTCTAGCGAGGAAGGGGAAGGGACTAGACTCCTCGATGGGTTGGGCTTGGTTAGTGGTCCACAACAGGACTGAGTCAGACGCTTGGAGGTTCGATGAGACTGTCAGGGATAAGGGAGGAGACTGGGTTCCAGCACTACAAGCACTATGGGACGCCGCGGAAGACTTACTTCTGAATGATATTGAAGAAGCAGAGGAAGACTACACTAACGCGATGAAATGGTTAGCTGAGTCTAGTGGGGTCTCTGAGTTCTATTGAAGTATCAGAAAGCGCCCCGTGAATATACTTCGTATAGGTCACGCTTATTATGACATCATTCGACGGCGGTTTATGTCAAGGAATCTGACACCAATAATGCTTGCACTTGGACCGTTGATGCTACTGGGGGCCTTCTCCTCTTGGCCCCTCACTAATGAGGTAGGAGCGGATGGAGTGAACCTCCTCATGAATGATGCCTCGGTGAACATGGCCGTGGTAGGTGTTCTGGGTATGTCTCTGATGTTCGGTGGGCTGCACCTGCTCTCGATGGATATGAAGAAGGGTGCGGATAGAATGTCTACACAGCTACTAAACATGGCTGACCTCTTTATTTTCGGAACCTTCGGACTCTTTCTACTAGGCTTTGGCGGGCAGCTTTCTGTGATTCTGATCACTAACGATACCACCGCAATTTTTGAAAATCAAGATGCTCGAGAAGCGGTGGCACTGGCGATTTTCAATGCTGGGAGCGGTCTCTGGTCTCTGACGCCAGTAGCATGGGGACTAGCGATGATATGCATGGGACTGGCTCATGTCGGATTGAAGGTCCCTGAGGGGATGACAGAGGGCGCGTTCTTCATGCTGATGCCGATAGGTCTAGCGAACACCCTTCTACCACTAATTCAAGATGCTGAGCAGGCTGAGTTCCAAATCGTGTTCCCACTCACCATGGTACTTTACATCGCTCTGGGTGGGTTGATGCTCACTGGTAACATAGACGAGCCTGGTTCTGAATAAGCCAACTAGTGTGGCAAAGCTATCCATATCGCCACTGCGAAGAGCGATAGCCCCATGACGCGATTCAATACTCTTGCAGACTCCCGAGTACTGAAGGTCCTCCTGAGAACCGTCCCGAAGGCCGCCCATGTCATCACTGCGGGGAGCCCGCAGGCGAGGTTCAGCAACACCAACAACACCTTTCCGGAGAATCCGGTGCCGAACAGGGTTCCAAATGACGTCATCAGGACTAGGAAATGAATCCATGCCTTGCCATTAACTACTTGGATTGTCGCGCCAGTCATGAAGCCCAATCTTTCAGAGGCTTCATCGTTCTGCTCAATAGTATCCGAAGTGGCTATCTTGTAAGAAAGGTAGGCGATATACGCGGCACCTACGTATGTTAGTAAATCGAATACGGCCTGGTTTTCCTCGATGAGGTCGGTGGCGACTGCCACAAATATTCCCAATGTCGACCAGCCGAATGCCATGCCAGAAATCAGGACAAGCGTTCCACGAAAACCGTGTTGTGAGCCGTGAGCGGCACAAAGAACATTGTTCGGGCCTGGACTGAAGCACATTGGTATGATGAAAGCCAGACTGGCAATTAGCAGTTCAATATCCATCAAGGACACCTAGGCTCTAGACAGCAGTAGCTCTCTGGCAGACTCCAGTCCCTTCTCTATATCGGACCACAAATCTTCAACCCCCTCGATCCCGATACTCATCCTAACGAAACCCGGTACCACCCCTGCCTCATGTCTGACTTCTTCGGGTACAAACATGTGGCTCGAGTTGAAAGGGCATTCCACGAGGCTTTCTACCCCTCCGAGGCTGGTTGCCTCGAAGATAATATCTAGGGACTTCATGAACTTCAGAGCAGAATCGTCGCCTCCCTTTATGACGAATGCAAGCATACCGCTTCCCCTCGGCATCGTTCTGTTGGCTATCTCGAAGTCTGGGTGGCTTTCCAGAGACGTATGTATTACCTTCTCTACCATGTCATGACTCTCCAGTCTCTTTGCAATAAAAGCAGAGTTTGATGCATGTATCGGCATCCTTGCATGTAGGGTTCTCATCCCCCTTTCAAGGAGATAGCACATGTGTGGATCCGCGGCCCCGCCGAGGTAAATTTTAGTGTGGAAGATTTCAGATATCAATTGCTTCTTTCCAGCTACAAAGCCCGCAGTTAGATCTGCGTGGCCCCCGAGATATTTCGTTCCCGAGTGAATCACAATATCGAAGCCCATCTTGATCGGATTGCATGACCAGGGGGACGCGAACGTATTGTCCACTACGGAAACTAATCCATTCTTATTGGCGATCTCGGCAATTGCATTAAGGTCACAAACCTTCAATGTAGGGTTTGTCATTGTCTCTGCATAGAGTACCTTGGTGTTGTCCTGAATTGCTTGTTCATAACTTGATGGATCTCTAATGTCGGCCATTGTGACTTCGATTCCCATTCTTGGTAGTACCTCAGTTACAAGCGCGTATGTGCCACCATAGCAATCTGGTGTTGCGACGATATGATCCCCAGCGGAAAGTAGTGTCATCAGAGTGGTAGATATGGCGGCCATACCACTTGCGAATACTTCTGCGTCCTCTGCGCCTTCCAATGAAGCTAGCTTAGCGGAAACTACCTCTGAATTTACACTTGATATTCTGGAGTAGACTGGTCCGGTGTGATGCAGTCCATCGGCCCAGCCCTTGTACTTCTCATCTGTGAGCCTGTAGGTTGATGTTAAGAAAATCGGAGTAGTCGCCGAGCCCTCTACCTCGACCATTCCAGAATGTACCGCTTTGGTAGAGAACTCCTTGTCTTTGTCATCGGCATCCATGGCTATGCGAGAGTATATCTGGTCATCAACTCTGCGCTTTGTTATGGAGGTACAGCTTTACTATTCATTAATCATGGGAATCTATGTGATGTTGGTTCTATATTCAACAAAGATTCCCTACAGAATGATGGTCGAAAGAGGTGTGGAGGATATTCGTGCAGTGTACTACAACAGGAAGATTGTACATATGTTCGCCGGAGGGGTTGGGTCGCTTTGCGTACCGTTTCTCTTCACTGACTTCTGGTACCCCATGGTCTGTGGAATTATACTAACTATATTCACGTATATCGCCCATGTTTCTGGGAGGAGGATGTACTGGTTTCAGACGGAACAGAATCAGAATGATGTGAAATTCTCACTGATGTGGTGGGTATCGATCACCGTAATTTGGGCATTGGTTGGTGACCCTTGGTTAGCAATCATTCCTTCGCTATTCATGGCATTCGGAGATGGAATTACAGGTGTGGTTAGGAATCTCGTGGTGAGAAAGAGGTCGAAGAGCCCTATAGGAAATGTGTTCATGTTCATTGTTAGCGCCCCTTTGGGCTGGTACGTCGGTAGCCTCGGGGACCCCTCTCTCCCTGGGTGGGGATTGATAGCTGCCGCTGTAGCTACGTTTGTAGAGAGATACGAGTTCGGCCCCATAGATGACAATATACTCATCACCGTGTTCTCGACTGTTGTTCTGATGATCGGCGTTTATTGGGGGCCGCTGTTCTGAGAATTCCTCTGTCTCTGGGCCTCTATAGCCACAG
>DALF01000014.1:7483-10936 GCA_002499345.1 Euryarchaeota archaeon UBA170
ACTCAATGGAGCTTGGAGATTGAATGAGGGGACGAATCCTGTCATGGGAATCCGAATTACCTCATCCGAGTATTCGAGGATATCTTTGGAAATTCCTTTCTTCTCTCCCCCAACGATGAGTACTATGTTTCCTGTGAGATCTGCCTCCCAAGGGCTCTTGGTCCCAGTATCCTCGACTGAAATAATCCTGAAGCCGGCATCCTTGGCTTTTTTCACGGCTTGGAAGCCATCTCCCCAGTGAACGGGGATGAATCTATGGGCCTTCATTGATGCTCTTTTTGCCGCTTTCCTCTCTGTGTTAGATAGTTCAGCATCCACAATTACTGCATCTGCTCCAGAAACCTCTGCAGTCCTAATGCAGAAGCCGATATTGACAGGATAGGCGGCTCCTGCTAAAAGCCATATTAATCCGCCTGCTTCGATACTTTCGTCGAGATTTAGGGTTGGATCTCTACCAACTAGTGCCAAGATTTCGGGAATCCCCTCGGAGTTATCTCGTGACATTCTCCATATATCATTGTCAGAGCCCCTGATTACGCGTATTCCTCTATCACTGACCATTGTCAGAATCTTTGCCAGACGCTCGCTTTCCTCCCCTCTCTTGACTAATACGAGTCGGATATCCTCATCTTCCTCGAGAGATTTGAGAACCTCTGATATGCCACATCTTTGCATCATTAACGTTACCCCTGTGGTCTTCCTATCTCTCCAGCTATATTGAGGCAGATAGCTACTGTAGGACCTATCATCACGGCGAAAATAATCGTTCCTATCCCTATAGTCCCGCCCAGAGACCAACCTATGATCACCACTGATATTTCTATTGCCGCTCGAACATTTCCTATCGGATATCCAGAAACTCTTTGCATCCCTGTCATCCATCCATCTCTAGGTCCGGGACCTAGGTTCGCCGTCAGATAAATCCCACTACCAATCCCCACCAGGGCGATTCCCCCGATGACTTGTAGTAAGGATTCAAGCGCGCCTTCGGGTGTAGGCAGGATAGGTAACATATATTCAATAGCGGCCGCGATTAGTATAGCATTTAGAATCGTGCCTATCCCTGGTTTTTCCCTCAGTGGGATCCACAGAAATAGAACGGCAATACTGACAAAGAATGTCGCTTGACCGATGGTTCGACCCATCATCAATGCAATTCCCTCCGCTAAGACTGTCCAAGGAGTATTGCCTACGCCGGCGGCAACGATAACCGCATCTCCTGTTCCAAATATCCAGAGTCCGATACATAAGATTAGCAGAGTGGGGGGCTTTGGCCTCGGTTCCATTGGATCTGTGGAGCTCCACCAAGTGACTGGGACGTCCTTGGCCGGCTTGAGTATTGAACGAAACTCCATGTTATCGAGAGTCCCCTATCGTCCTTGAATCAAATTGAGGTACTGACGGGTAGAATTAGCCTCCCACCATATTATCTGAGGTGATTCGTAAGGATGAGTGTCGTTGATTCTGGTCATCAATTTCTCGGTTTTATCTATGGATGTCTTGAATTGGATTCTCCACTCTGAGCCATATTCTATCTTGTCGTTCCACCTGTATGTTGAGTCTACTAAATTTCGTTGAGCGCAGGCCGCGATTTTTTCATTGATTATTGAGAATGCCCACTCTCCAACCTCTGCCTCGAGCCATTCACCCGGAAGGGTTGTTTGAACTACTGAAATCATCTCATCCATGACTATCGGAGGGGGTGAGTCGACAAGAAGCCATTGGCATAGTTTGAATGAGTAGTACGTGTTCGGTGGTGCGAGGTGTGACAGTGGAATCGTGGGAGATACCTATCGATACTGGCGAAGTACCAGCTGATGGCTCGGATTTCGATGTTATCGTAGTCGGGGGCGGACCGGGAGGGTCGGCGGCCGCGGCATATAATGCCCTCAACGGCTGTAAGGTCCTTTTGATTGAGAAGAGTGTTTGGCCCAGAGACAAGGTATGCGGAGATGCAGTGGGAGGAAAATCACTGTCCCATGTGGAGGAATTGGGAGTTCTCCCAATGGTTCAGAGCACCCCGTACTACCAAGTTGATTCGATCCTCTTCGGCAGTGCAAGTGGCTCTGAAGTAAGGGTAATGCTCCCCAAAGAGAGCTATGAGGAGAAGGGCCTGATGTCCGGTTACTCACTTCCCAGAGTACAATTCGACTACATGATGTTCAAGAAAGCCACTGAAATAGTCAAGCAGAATGGCGGAGCGGTCATACAAGGGTTCACGGTAAAGGAGATATTGAGTGAAACAACTGGTGGAACGACAGCCATCAAAGGAGTCTCTGGAAAGTTTGGTGGTTCCAGATCGGAGTCACCGGTATTATCCTTCAAGTCCCTGGTCACCATAGGAGCTGGTGGGTATAACTGTCCAGTATCTAGGAAAATAACAGAAGTTCACGGTGAGCCTCACAAGGATGACGATCACTTCTGTGGGGGCTATCGAGAGTACTGGGAGGGCGTAGAGGGACTAGAAGATCCTGAGGGCCCTATTGAGATTCACTTCGTAGATGAAGTCATACCTGGTTATTTCTGGCTCTTCCCGGTTGGTGATGGCGTGGTAAATGTAGGGATTGGGATGCTGATCTCCGAAGAGAAGAAAGGCAAGAGGAAGGGAACATGGAGGGGACTTAGGAAGACTCAGAAGTGGTTGATTAATGAACATCCTAGGTTCAAAGATAGATTCGCAAATTCGAAGATGGTGGAAGGTTCTGCAAAGGGATGGCAACTGCCTTTCGGGTCTCCTAGAAGAAATCCTCCATCTCATCAACCCAGAAGAGGGGCCATGGCAGGAGCGATGACTGTAGGAGATGCGGCCAGCTTGGTCGACCCATTTAGTGGAGAGGGGATTGGTAATGCTCTACTTTCGGCAAAATTGACAAGCAAGCATTTCGATAAGAGCTTGCATTCAGACGGTTTTACGTTGGAGGCTTCGGAGGCATACATGGAGGAACTGTGGGAAATTTTAGGAAAGGAGCTTTCCAATTCGAAGACATTGCAGAAAATGATGAAGTGGAAGCGTCTAACTAGCTGGTTCATCAACAAGGCCAATAAGAAGAAGGAGATTGGTACTTTGATGTCGGAAATGATTGCTAGTAAAGACGCCCAGACCGAGTTATGGAATCCATGGTTTTTGTTCAAGACTCTTGTCTTGCCCTGAGGTGATGAGTTGGCCCTACTGAGCAAGTCATTGGATGGAATAGATGCGATTTTTCTAGATTTAGATGGTACTATCTACCTCGGAGGAGAGCTTATCGAGGGAGCTCTAGATTTCCTGGAACGTCTCAAGCAGAGAGGGATAAGGAGGTTCTTCCTTTCGAATAACTCCAGTAAGTCTGTGTCTCAGTATCTCGAAAAGCTGACCTCAATGGGAGTTCCGGCAACTGAGCAAGATATTCTTCTGTCGACTCATGATCTTCTGTCGTGGCTGAAGATAGAAGGGATTACTGAGACCTATCTAGT
>DALF01000014.1:11322-18561 GCA_002499345.1 Euryarchaeota archaeon UBA170
ATCAGAACCCGTGCTCAAAGTCCCCAGTATGTCGTGCTCGGATATGATACTGAGATAAACTACGAGAAACTGTCTACTGCTTCCATTCATCTTCACAGTGGAGTGCCCATGGTAGCTAGTCATCCGGACATAGTATGTCCTTCTCCTGCCGGCGGTCTGCCGGATACCGGTGCTTACATCGACCTCTTCGAAGCTACGACTGGGGTTAGGCCAGTACACATTTGCGGAAAGCCCAATCCAGGCATGATTCTCCATAAGATTGTGGAGTTGGGGCTCCGGCCGGATAACTGCGCAATGGTGGGTGACCGGCTGTACACCGACATTGAGATGGCTGAGAGGTCGGGGGTCCATGGTATTCTGGTTCTCTCCGGGGAGGCGACAATGTCTGACGCCTCCGAAGCGACTCAACGGCCTAGTCTAATTGTGGACTCCGTGGCCTCCCTACTCTGAGGTGTTTTTCACTGCACTGGGTGTAGGAGTGGAAACTATACTATACAAATAGAAATATTTGACCGAAGGCACATGGAAGGGGCGACCGAGCCTGAGGCATTACAGCACAGGGCATACTACAAAATGGGGCTTATTGTGTATGATAATGCCAAAGTAGTGCTTCTATTAACTCTGATTCTATGTGGTTCTCTAGCATCTTTGATGACTTTGGAGCCTAGATATGCTGAAGGCTACGGAGAAGGAGATTTGGAGTCCGTACACGGTTGGGATGCTGCAAGAGCTGGATTCACATCAGAGAATGAAAGCGATAGTTTCTCTTTCCATGTGCTTTTTCATCATCCTGACGCTAGCCATGAGGATGAAGCGATACAGAGTGCGATGATGGAGACGGTCTTCCCGATGGCTCAAAGTGAGCATGTTTCGATTGAGTATCCATGGTTCACCAATGAAATCAACAGGACCGAGCTTGTTAGCTCGGTAAACCCTGAATGGACGAGGGTTAAAATCGAAGTGAATTTAGACAGAGACGGTTCGAAGGCTCTCCTCAAGGAACACTTCGATGATCTTGTGCTCCCTGATGACGCCCCCGAAGGAATGGAAAAGTGGGTTACTGACAATCTAGCTATTGATGTGACATTTGATCTGACCCTAAAGGATGAGCTGATTCAGGCAGAGCTACTAGCGGCTCCGCTGACACTGATCATCCTGCTCTTAGTGTTCGGAAGCTTAGTTGCAGCTGGCCTTCCAGTTCTTTCTGGAGTCTACACCGTCCTTGCGGCTGTGGGGATAGTAACTGGTCTTAGCTACGTTTTTGATGATATTACGGTCTATGCAAACAATATCGTCTCCCTTTTGGGAATTGGGCTGAGCGTTGACTACTCGCTCTTTATAGTGAACAGATTCAGGGAGGAGCTTGGAAGAGGAAGAGACCATAGGACCGCTATAGCAATGACCAGTGCCACGGCAGGGAGAGCTATTTTCTTCTCCGGAATGACTGTCATCGTGGGACTAATGGGTATGCTCTTCTTCGAGAATACGGGTCTTCCCTCCTTGGGGTGGGGGGGGATTTGCGCTACGGCAGTTGCTCTGACCTCATCCATCGTTCTGCTACCAGCAATCCTGTCCTTACTGGGAGAAAAGGTGAATTCATTCAAAGTACCATTTTCTTTTGGGGTGGATGCAGGAGAAGAGGGTTTCTGGTCGAATATCGCTAGTGGTGTGATGAAGAGGCCCTTCGCTGTATTAGTTCCTGCAGTTGTCGTATTGATGTTGGCTGGATCGCCTTTCTTGCAGGCAGAGTACGGCATTACCACTTACAAGGCACTAAGTCCAGATGATGAGTCTCGACAGGGGATGGAGCTTACAGATGAAAACTGGCCGGAGTACATCTCCAACACAGCTCTAGCTGTGTTTGAAACAGAAGAGGGGGTAGATCCTCTTGACGAGAATAATATTAGGTCACTATATCGTTTCTCACAAGAGATTCTGAGTATTGAAGGGACGAGCTACGTACGTAGCCATGGACACTTCGACGTTAACATGAGTGAGAATGATGTGGTCGATTTCTGGGATTCATCTAAAGATGGAGATCTGTCTCCGATGGAGGTAATGCTAGTTTCAGCACAGAGAGAATACCTCAATGAGAGTTTCATCGGTAATGGAGTCGTGCTACTGGTAGTTGGAATAGAGGGAGATGAGTCTAGTGTGAGTTCAAGGGAGGTTGTACTTTCCATCAGGGACCTTGAGACGAAGAACGATCAGTTTGGCGGATCTACCACTGTAAATGTAGCAGGAGTCGCCGCATACAATCAAGATGTAATAGAAGCAGTGGCTGAGAACCTGCCGATATCGTTAGCATTCATTCTGATAACTAGCTACATCCTTATCTTCCTTCAAGTGAGGTCTGTTGTTCTTCCTCTGAAGGCTCTAGTCATGAACGTCCTATCTGTAAGTGCGTCCTTTGGAGTTCTGGTTTGGATTTTCCAGATGGGCAACGGAGCAGAATTGTTGAACTTCACACCACAGCCAATAGACCCAACAACCCCTGTGATGATATTCGCTATTCTCTTCGGCCTGAGTATGGACTACGAAGTACTGATGCTGTCCCGTATCCATGAGGAGTGGGAGAGGACTGGTGACAATACAAAGTCAGTCGCTGTGGGGCTCCAGAAGAGTGGTCGAATTATCACATCTGCTGCGCTGGTTATGGTAGCTGTTTTCTCGGCTTTCGGCCTATCTTCCGTGTCTCTGATGAAGCAGTTTGGATTCATGCTTGCACTGGGAGTGGCGGTAGATGCCACACTAGTCAGAGCGCTCGTTGTACCATCTACGATGCGTCTGATGGGTGATCTAAACTGGTATGCCCCATCATGGCTCGTTTCTAGTAATGAAAAGACAGAGTCAACGGGCCCTTCAGAGCAGGATGCATGAGGCCTAACTTAGAGTTAATACGAATAATGCGGGTACCATGTGAGTGGCATGGGAGAGAGCATCGTGGTGGTTACAGGTGCTAGTGGGTACATAGGCAGTCATATTGTTGCTAATCTTCTTTCCAAGGGAATGCATGTTAGGGCTACGGTCAGGGACAAGGACGACCCCGAAAGAGTGGATCACCTGAAATCCATGGAAATAGCTGATGGTGGCAGTATTGAGATTGTTGAGATGGACCTATTCGACGAGGACTCTGTCGATTCTGCAATTTCTGGGTGTACTGATTTGATTCACACTGCGGCTACTGTGATTGTTAGATCCCGTGACCCCCAGAGAAAGATTGTCGATCCAAGTGTCATAGGGACCAAGAATATCGTTTCTGCGGTTGAGAAGTCCGGAACAATCGAGAGATTCGTGCATACCTCATCAACCGCGGCTATTAGGCCAATGGATTGGGAGGATGGCACTGTTCTAACAACAGAAAGCTGGGCTAACGATGCTACCTTAGAAAATAATCCATATGGATTGGCTAAAGTTAGTGCAGAAATGGTTGTCAGGAACTGGCATTCCTCTCTAGGAATAGATAATCGCCCTAGATTAGTCACCATTCACCCTTGTATGGTGTTTGGCCCCCCTCTCTCCCCTAGGCACCTGAGGGGCTCTCTGGCAATTCTAATGGCCATGATTAGAAGAGATATTCCGTTGAACCTTCCCATGCAAATCAATATCGTTGATGTGAGGGATGTTGCGGAGGCGCATGTCAGAGCCCTGAGAGGAGGGAAGGAAGAGGGGCGTTATCTAACGGTCTCTGGGGAGATGATGATGAATGACATCGCCAAGGCACTGAAAGGAGCGCATCCAGAAAGGCGTTGGGCCACTAGGCAGGCACCATACTGGCTGGCTTTGCTAGCCGCTTTCTTCCATCCTAAAATCGATGTATCGTGGGCTAAGAGGCATTTGAGGCGGAAGCTGTACTGGGATGCCTCTCCGGCTGAGAGAGATTTGGATATGGAATGGCGAAGTCCCATGGAATCGATACTGGACACTACTACTCCAATTCTAGAGAACGGTTGGGACTAGCCGTCCATATGGAGATGCGTTTCTATCTCTGCTTCAAGGATAGTTTCCTCTCTGTACCTCATCCATAGTGATACCATTCCTACTATCACCAGGATTGCCAGAGAGAACCCCCCAAACAATACAATTAGCGATGTGGGTGCCTCCCCTTGAACGGTGACATCGGTATCGTACATTGGAATCAATGCCTCGTCATACACCGGTCTAATCATCAGCAGATCAATTGCAGTGCTGGAGTCATAGAAATCAGAGGGAGAAGCCGGATCTAGGTCTGAATACCCATCCGACCTAATGGGCACCTCGAAAATCCTCTGTTCACTGACGTCTAGAGTGAGGAGGACATCATAGGTGTAAGGCACTCGAGGCTCGATGAATTCGGAACCCGTTATTATTCCAGTGATTGGGAGGGATATCGCTGTACCAGTGACATCAAACTCCGTCCATGCATTCCAGTGCTCCGAGGAGACATCCAAAGAGATGTAAATGGTATCGCCAACAATCGTACCCTGTCCCTGTGCATCATCACTTCCGTCTGATCCGAGATCGACGTTTGGCCTGATCTGTGCGATCTGTGCGGTATCGGTATCCCAGTCCAGTGAGCTGAAAGATATCTGCATCTCCATTGTACCGTTTGGTACCCACACGTAGTGTCTATCATCTGTGGAATATGTTCCGAATGTACTTGTCGGGCCGTTGTTGAAATGGCTCCACTCTCCCTTCCATGCATGTCTGAGCTGATCCGTCTTGAGGGGGATTTCCCTAGTATCCATTATTCCCTCATAGTGCCTGAACGCGTCCCACACCGTGGCTTGTGGGTAATCTAGGAATCCGTCTTCATCCGGGTCTCTCATCACTTGGAGTGTTCTCGCGAGTGCGAGTGCCCTGTCCGTATCCACTAGGCCGTGCCCTACTCTCCAATCATGGCATCTGTCTGTTTGCTCTGATACGTAGCAAGTATCTGGGATATCATTGCAAGGATCGTCGTCATTGCCTTCTTCGCATGAGTTCCATAGTAAATCGTAGTGAGAGGTGAGTTCTAGAATTAGCTCTATCTCGTGGACTCTGGACTCGTTTCTGTCATCCCAGTCATCGAACTGCAGTCCCTTCGCCGTTTCGTTGAAGTAGGCACTCTGCTCTTGATCGTGGTCTTCGATCTGATAGTCTGCAACGCCGAGAGATGGTGCTGCGGCCAGTAACAGAGTAGCTATGCCGCCTATGTGGGGAGTGGCCATGCTGGTGCCTGATATGGACATGTAGTAGAGGTCTCCTTGAGTTCTTGTCGAGATGTCAATGGCTGTAGCCCTCGGAGCTGTAGCCCAGATATCCCTGCCTGGGGCCCCAATGTCTGGCCATGTATGCTGTTGGGTCTTCCAACCCCTGCTTGAGAAGGAAGTAACTGCTGATGCGTCATGTGTCAGGGCCGCCACTGAGATTGCAGAAGGAGTATTCGCGTACACGTTGGTTCTCAGATCATCCTCCGACTCTTCCCCGCTTCCTCCACTATTTGAGGCGGCAAAGATTACTGCAACGTCATTTTCGTAAGTGAGCATATCAGTTAGGATAGTGACCGCATTAGAAGGATTGTAGTCCCCGTTAGTGCCCCATGAATTAGAGACCACTCGAATATTGTAATCATTGAGGCCCGGTCTACTGTGTTGGTAAGTCCATTCTAGACCTTCCACAGCTGCGAAAATAGAAGCCCCATCTCCTGTTCCGAGAGCCACTATCGTCGCGCCCTTGGCAGTACCAAGTCTTCTGCCCCCGGAGGCGTCACCATTCCCGGCTATCGTACCACCGACATGCGTACCGTGCCCACTAGATGTGTCAGAGTTGCAGTTTGGTGCGTCGATCCACGCTACACCGGTCCACTTGGCAGACCAGATTAGCTTCTCTCCAGTCCATGGTTCTCCACAGTCGAAGTCTGGATGCTCCCCATCGATTCCAGTATCGAGATCTACAGCTGTTGCTCCTTCTCCATCGTACTCGGAGAGGGACATATCCGGCTCCGTCTTGAGTATTCCGTTAGTGTCTATGATGGCACGGTGCCATGCCAGACTTGCATTAACCCAATTCACAGTCTCATGCATCATTGCCTCTGTGTCGTTTTGATCTCCTGGGAGATAGAAGTGCTCGATAAGGACATTCGCCTCCATGTGCTTCACCGGGGACATGGATGATAGTTCGGATAGCTCGGTAGAAGTGCCTCTAACTAGGGCGCCATATAGTACGGAAGTCTGGGCTATGACCTCGACTCCGGTTGAGCTGACAAGGTTCCAGACGCCCTCGGTCGGCTGTAGATTGAACTGTACTATGGCCTCAATCTGGCCCTCTGAAGCTAGTTCGGAGAGGAGTTCCTCGCTCATCTTCGTGATATCGGCATCTTGTGGTTCGCTTGTAACCGAGAGGGAGCCAGACATGCTGGCGATTAGTGCAACCATGATCAGTGCAACGACTCTCATAGCAGGGCGTCGACGTTATTCGATTTCAAGAAACCCCAGCTCTGATCACCTTGACCGTTCAAATCAAGTGTGGTTCTGGGTGTGGAGGTACATGCGGACCATGGCGGTGATGCTCTCTCTGCTCATCCTGATCATGCCAATCAGTGGTTGCTTCGGGGATGAGTCGGTGGAGTCTCCTGAGCTCGAAGGGCCGTTTTCTTCACTCGGGGACATTCCGGAGACTACTTGGTACCACTATTCAGGAGGTGTGAACGCTCTGGATCCGGTAGCTGTAAGCGCTGCGAATATCTCAGATAATCTGTCTGGAGACAACATGCCCTACCTGACTGTGGGGTCGTACTATGGAATTGGCATGAGTACCTTCGAGCCTACGATAGGAATTACCTCAATGGACAATATCTACATGTCTAGCTGGGGTAACGGCCCTTCTGGCTCAACTGCAGTGGTGCAATGTACAGGACTGATTGAGATGGTATCACTCTCTGATTACTCCTGTCAGAACGTGTACGACCCTCTGCTCCCAGTACCCAACAGTAACGATCCCTACATCTATGTGGATAAATGGACTGATCGGATAATGAAGTTCGACATGCACGCACTGTTGGGCATGACGGTCGAGTTCTCAGACGATGAGGGCAGCTCGTGGCAGAATGGCCAGTTGGCGACATCGATATACTCTGTACAGGACCACCAGACAATAGGATCCGCGCTACTGCCAGCCCCCGGATATGCTACGACTTGGTCTTTCTGCGTGAATGGGAATGCCCCCCATCCTCTATGCTCGACAAGTTTCGACGGGGGTAGGACTTGGACTTCTGAGGTC
>DALF01000008.1:0-47830 GCA_002499345.1 Euryarchaeota archaeon UBA170
CACTCAGAATGTCGATCAAGAGCTAAGAAAGTTCGGACTAACTCAGCTCAACGTCAACATTGTTGACATTACAGATGAGTCGGACTATATCGAGAGTATCGGTAAAAAGGCAGCGGCTACAGCTGTGGAGAATGCCAGGGTGGATGTAGCCAATGCTGAGAGGGACGGTGCAATCGGTGCCGCTATTGCAAGCAAGGAGAGAGAAATCACTGTTGCACAGAATATGGCCGCCGCAGAGAAGGGAAGAAAGGCCGCAGAGGCTGATCAGCGTGTTTTCGTCGAGCAACAGGAGGCTATGGCAATTTCTGGAGAGAACACAGCTCAAGCCGAGATAGCCAGGGCTAATGCAGATTTGGCAGAAGCCGAAGCTTCCGCTAAACAGAGGGCCGACGTGGCAAAGGCAATAGCCGAAGCAGAGATTCAGAAGGCATTCTACTCCGAGGAAGAGGAGAGATTGAAGGCAAGCGAAATCGTCCAGATCAGTATTCAGAAGCAACAGATAGAGATAGCCGCTGATGCAGAGGCCGAGAGGCAGAGGAGAGTTGCTAGAGGAGAGGCGGACGCAATACTGGCTAAGTACGAGGCCGAAGCAGAAGGAATTCAGAAGGTCCTCGATGCAAAGGCACAAGGTTACAGCAATTTAGTATCCAGTGCTGCCGGTGATCCAAAGGCCGCGGCTACATTACTCATGGTCGAGAAAATAGAGAACATGGTAGCCGCCCAAACCGAGGCAATCAGGAATCTAAAAATCGATAAGATTACTGTCTGGGACAGCGGAAATAACTCCGATGGTTCCTCTGCCACCAGTAACTTCGTGAGTAGCCTGGTTCAGAGCTTGCCGCCCATACATGACGTCGCAAAGATGTCAGGTGTAGAGCTACCGGATTATCTTGGTTCCATGACCGATGGCGACCAGTCCTAGAGGCGAACAATAGTCAGACTCTTGAGCACCATCCCCATGCGTCATGCATGGAAGATAACGATGTAGTCATTGTAGGTGGTGCCAGGACTCCCTTCTGTGAGTGGCTTGGTGGAAAAAGAGGAGACGGGGGACAAGGAGGAAGATTGGCTTCAATAAGTGCCGAGGAATTAGGGTCAATAGCAATCAAGGGTGCCCTGGAGAAGACAGGCACCGAGCCAACAGAAGTAGACCATGTGATAATGGGGCATGCTCTGCAGACTTCATCTCAGGCTATCTTCGGCGCTAGGAGAGCCGGATTATTGTCCGGAATACCTCATCAGGTTCCAATGTTGACTCTAAACAGGCTCTGCGGAAGTGGGGCTCAGTCTGTGGTATCGGCAGCGCAGATGATAATGCTTGGAGAGGCCGAGATAGTAGTGGCTGGAGGTATGGAGAATCTTAGCCAGGCGCCACACGTCCTTAGGGATGAGAGAACCGTCTACAAGTTAGGAAGGCCGCCGAGAAAAGGTGAAGAGATTCCCCGTGATATGGAAGATTACTTCTTCACCAATCTGAGAGACGATGTATGTGGTTATTTCATGGCCCAGACCAGCGATGAACTCTGTAAGATGCTTGAAGTCTCTAGAGAAGATGCAGATAATTTCGCAGCAATGAGTCACCAGAAGACCGAGGAGAGTATCAGAAAGGGAGTCTGGGATGAAGAAGTAGTGGAGGTAAATACCCCCCAGGGCGTCATGGGCGCATCTCACGATGATCACGTAGTTCTGGGGACAACTGTCGAATCGCTATCCGGACTTAGGACACACTTTGGCCCCGACTCTCTCGTAACTGCAGGAAATGCCTCTGGAGTAGTTGACGGTGCGGCGGCAGTTGTTGTAAAGTCTGGAGCAAGGGCTAAGTCAGATGGGGACTCGCCACTCTCTCGTATTGTATCATGGGGAATCGTGGGATTGGATCCTAAAATCATGGCCCATGGGCCGGTCCCAAGTAGTAATCTAGCACTGCAGAAGGCAGGACTAAAGGTAGAGGATATCGATCTATGGGAGATTAACGAAGCGTTTGCAGGACAATGTGTGGCCTGTATCAAAGATCTCGGTATAGACCCCTCAAAGGTAAATGTTAACGGAGGAGCAGTCGGACTTGGCCACCCTCTAGCAGCCACGGGAACAAGACTCCTATTGACTCTCTCGTTAGAACTCAGAAGAAGTGGGGGAAGATACGGTGTCGCTACTGCATGCATAGGGGGCGGGCAAGGGATAGCGGTCGTAATAGAGACGATTAAGTAATTTTATTATCCTTCAGGTGCCATCATGTCTGCAACAAAAAAACGTAGTCTGGCCAAGACCATATCATGGAGAGTTATTGCCACCACTGATACTTTCATCATAGCATGGATATTTACGTCAGACCAGGCGATAGCAGCATCAATAGCAGGAATTGAAGTATTGACTAAGTTAGTACTTTACTATGCACATGAAAGAGGATGGAGCTCTCTCGATTGGGGACATGATGATTAGCTGAAAAGTTGCATGAATATGGCTCCACCAGCTATCCACGCACCTACGCCCGAACCTAGATTACCCAGAGCTGTGACCATTAGTACCCTACCAACCCTATTATTCCAAAAAAGTGAGTAATCGTCTAGTTTTAGGAAATCCTGTGCGTCTTTGCCAGTCGGCGATGCAACCTTCAGTTGAGTGTACCCCGCGAACCACCCTGCAGCAAGTGCTGGATTAAGTGAGGTGATAGGAGAGGCCAACGCACCAGCTAAAATCGACAAAGGATGGCCCCTAGCTAACATCACACCGAGTCCGGCAAGTACGGCATTGAGTATCAGCCATGTCTCTGCGGTCTGCCTAATCTCATCCATCTCTCCATTGTATGCCATATACCCTATTGATCCGAACAGGAAAAGTGGTATAGCCGCCATTATTACTTTCGGCCATAGCTTCTTCGGTGGCTCTGTACTGAGATCGTTCAGTCTTTTGCCTACTTTCTCCGGTGGCTTGTTGAGATTATTGACAATACCTTCCAGATGGCCCGCACCAACAACCGCCAAAATTTTTCCCCTCCCACTAATTTGCTGTATTCTTCCAGCTAGAAATGCATCTCTCTCATCGATGAGAACCTCGCCAGCACCCGGGGCTACCTCTCTTGCATCTTCCATCATTCTGCTCAACATATCTGAGTCCCCTAGGACCTCGTCAATGGATAATTCATCATCCTCTTCATGGTCATCCCAGAGAAGAGTACTGAGAACTCTCCATTTCTCGAAAATTCCCATCCTATGCCAAGCCCTTCTAAGTGTAACTACGATATCTCTGTCAATCATTTCAACTGGAATATTCGAGTTTTCTGCGGTGTTCACCGCTACTAGAAGCTCAGCCCCCGGCTTTTCCCCCGTGGTCAATCCCATTTTTCTCTGCTGAGCGGCCAACGCTGATTGTAGGAGTATCATTGGAGACCTCCCGTCCTTGATTATTTTCAACAAATCGTCTGAATCAAGTGATTCAGGCTCTTTAAGGGAAGAAAGCCTTGAATTGCACAGCTCAACAGCGACAATATCTGGCCCATATTCGACAATTTGCTCTTTGACCGTCTCTACAGATTTGGTACTGACGTGTGCAGTACCTATTAGCCTCAAATCAGGAGAGACATCAATAATATTGTTACTGCCTTCAGTCAAATCTTCACCTCAGAGAGTTAACCGTGGAAAACAGGTCCTCATGCTCTGCGACATCGTGAACCCTGATAATATCAACACCATGACTACGTGCTCTTGAAGCGACCCCAAGGCTCCCTGCTAGCCTATCCGCAGTAGAATCTCTTCCCAGAAGATCAGCGAACATACTTTTTCTGCTGACTCCCCACATCAGTCCCATATCGTCACTAGGCAAAATCTGCCTACCGGCTGACAATAGGGATAAATTGTGTTTCAGGAGCTTCCCAAAACCAATTCCTGGGTCGACAATAATCCTAGAATTATCTACTCCTAGAAGATTTAGCTTCGTCGAGGAGTCAGTTAAACTCCTCCTGACTTCAGAAACCACTTCAGAGTAGTTTGGGTTTTTTTGCATATTTTCAGGAATTCCCTTCATATGCATGAGGCAAACAGGACATCCAGATTCTACAATTATCTTCGACATCTCCGGATCTCCTAGCGATGAAACATCATTGATCATATCGGCCCCTGCCTCTAAAGAAGAAAATGCTACTGAAGACCTCCTAGTATCTATTGAGATGCCTATGTCAGGTAATTCGTCTCTTATCGACTGAATGACTGGTACCACTCGGGCCTCCTCCTGATCAGGTAATACTGCCCTTGATCCTGGCCTAGTTGACTCTCCTCCTACATCTATCCAATCAGCCCCATTCATCGCCATGGAAATGGCAGCCTGAGTTGCAATCTCTACCGTTTCATATCTGGATTGCCGGTGAAAAGAATCTGGAGTAATATTGAGAATCCCCATAATTCTGGGATTTCCATCGTCGCGGCATCTGAGTTTAGGTCGCCAGTCAGGCATGTTGGGTACGCCATTCGACGCATGCTTTATGATGTGACCGAGTCGCATTACAGCGATGGTGATGGGGGACCAAAGTTCTGAAGAGGCCCTAAATGCCCGTATGGGCAATATTCAGCAATCTGATGGTCCCGAGGGTCCGACCAGTGAATCTCTGGAATTAATGGAGTCTATTATACAGAGGCTTCAGCCCTCAGATCGTCACGATATCAGGGAAATGATTAGCTTCAGAGGCCTAGTGTCTGGGGCTCTGGCCTCTATGACTGCGGTCTTCTGGTGGATATCTGTTGACAAAGGAGGATCTTCACTAGGAGATGCCGATATACCAATCTCTCTGATAGGTGAGTTTACTTTCAGGGAAATAAGTATAATCATACCTTTTTTGGCTCTGGCGGGTACTTTTATCATGTCTGTTGGTAGGGAAACAGGAAATGCAATTCTCAATAACATTGGAGGTATTCTTATTGTGATTATTATGTTCTATATTCTTGAGCCATTAGGTAATGCAGTCATAGGTTCGGAAATAGAAATGCAAGTAGCAATATTCGCTTCAGGAAGACTGGTGGCAATGGCAATAATGGTGGGCATGGCAACGACCTTCTTCTGGGATGCCATACTTCTCCAATGGGTTAGGAGCACAATGATGAATATGGGCGTGGATTTATTTCCTACAGCCGCCATTCAGGATAGCCCGATTGCTAATGAAGAAGGAATTCCTCCTCTGGGGTGACTATGACTGACGATCCAGATCTGAAAGTATCGGTCCTGAGGTTGGGACACAGAGTAGATAGGGACAAGAGGATGACCTCCCACCTGGGCCTTACTGCTAGGGCATTTGGTGCTGATCAAGTAATACTCTCAGGAGATGACGACCCTACTCCTATAGAAACATGGAGATCTGTCACCTCTAGATTCGGAGGAGAGTTCGAATGCAGCTACGAGAGTAGGCCCATGAGGTGGCTTAGGTCATTCTCAAAGTCAGGAGGAATAATTGTTCATCTTACGATGTATGGGAAGCCTTGGAACGAGAACATAGATAATATTCCCTCAGAGGGTAATGTTGTTGTTGTCGTAGGCGGCACAAAGGTTCCCGGTGAGTTATTCGGATTAGCCGATTACAATATCGCTGTAGGGAATCAACCCCATTCAGAAGTGGCCGCACTTGCTGTATTCCTAAACTCATATCTCGGCTCTCAGGGGCCTGAGAAATTTTCTGGGGGATCTGTTTCAGTTATCCCCAGTGAAGACGGAAAGGTACTAGTCACAAACGATGACTAGTGAGTAGAAACGTATATTTCTTCATCAATGATTAAGTGACGTATTTGTGCAGCTACGCTGATGTCGGGGTCGGGACTGCAACGCGGCTTCATTCCCGGCGCGGGCATTACCGGGGTTTCAGACCCGCCAATTTTCTCAGACGCCGCAGACGGACTAGTTGCTTCACAGGGCAGAAATCCTTCCAGCGATGCCCCGGGATTGTTAATCCTAGCAGATGGAACTAGATACAACGGAGTTCTTTTTGGTGCTGAAACGATTGCTCAGGGGGAGCTAGTTTTTACAACCGGTATGGCTGGCTATCAGGAGAGCTTGACCGATCCTTCTTTCGCTGGACAAGTCCTAACTTTCACATGGCCTCTGTTGGGTAATTATGGGATAATACCCCAAATATCCGAGTCTTCAAGAGTACATCCAAGGGGAGTGGTATGCAAACAGATGATGCCCATTCCTGACCATAGAGATTCTGTCGGCAGTATTCATGATTTACTATTGTCCCATGGAGTTCCTGGAATCCAAGGAGTAGATACTAGGGATCTGACTAGAAGAGTAAGGGAATATGGGACTTTATTGTGTGTTTTTGGACCTACCGATAAGGCGGACGAGATGGAAAGATTACTGTCAAAAATGACTCCTCCCGATCATGAAGATTTGGTAAAGTCAGTAACAATAGATGAACCAGTAATTGCTAATCCGGGAGCTACTGATGATAAGGGGCAGAGCTTGCCTAGATTGGCAGTGTTAGATTGTGGAATCAAGTATAACATTATCAGGGAGCTCTGTAGAAGATTCGAGGTGGTATGGTGCCCTGCTTCTATGCCATTTCAAGAAATTATGGAAGACTGGAAGCCAGATGCTCTCTTCGCTTCTAACGGCCCAGGAGATCCAGCTCACAGCGGGACAGCCACAATCGCTAGAGAGACGCTCGCGGCGGCAGTTAGGTCGGATATGCCAGTAATGGGAATTTGCTTAGGCCATCAGCTGATGGGTCTCGCCGCAGGGCTGCGGACATACAAGCTCAGATATGGCCATCGTGGATCTAACCAACCTGTTGTGGATTTAGTAACTGGGAAGGTAAACATAACCAGCCAAAATCATGGATTCGCTGTGGAGGATCCCAGTAAAGGAATGCTAGCGCCACATCCATCAGGGACGTGCTCCGACTCAGGAAGTAATATTTTACAGGCCGAATTTACAGTTAGGCACGTAAACGCCAATGATAAGACCGTGGAAGGACTCGATCTAGTCGGTAAACCGGCATTTACTATCCAGTTTCATCCTGAGGCTTGCCCAGGGCCGCACGATGCATCTCCGCTCTTCGACAGATTCGCCGAGATAGTTGCCGATCATCTGTCTGGAGACCCCCAACCAGCTGTCATAGGAGGAGGTGGTGGTTAGTGCCTCGAAGAAATGACCTCTCAAGAATAGTGATTCTCGGAAGCGGACCGATTAGGATTGGTCAGGCGGCCGAGTTCGATTTTTCAGGATCGCAAGCATGTAGGGCTTTGAGAGATGATGGATATGAAGTAATTTTAATTAATTCCAATCCAGCTACTATTCAGAATGATCCAGAAATGGCAGATAGGATATACATTGAGCCACTTCTTCCAGAGGTTGTCAAGAGAATTCTGGAGATTGAGAAACCGGATGCAATTCTAGCAGGAATGGGTGGTCAAACAGCATTAAACATCGCTTCTGCCCTGGCCAAGGATGGCTCATTAGATGAGTTAGGCGTAGAGTTGATTGGATGCGATCTAGCATCAATAGACGAGGCAGAAGATAGGGATCTTTTCAAGAGGGTATGCGAGAGTATCGATCTTCCAGTTTGCGAGGCAGTAGCCTGTTCCACAATAAGCGAGGTATTGAATGCGGCTGAAAAGATTGGAAAATATCCTCTCTTGATCCGCCCCGCATTCACTCTTGGAGGATTGGGCGGAGGTACTGCATTCAACAAAGGAGAGCTAGTTGAGATCGCAAGTCAGGGACTTTTGCAATCAGCAATAGGGCAGGTTCTGATTGAAGTCAGTATTCTGGGATGGCAAGAACACGAGTATGAGGTCATGAGAGATGCCGCCGATAACGCAATCATTGTCTGCACCATGGAGAATCTAGATCCCATGGGCGTCCATACAGGCGAATCTGTAGTCGTAGCTCCTCAACAGACACTCTCTGATCGGGACCATCAGATGCTAAGGGACGCGGCCTTGAAGCTGATTAGAAGGCTGAATATCAAGGGGGGCTGTAATGTTCAGTTCGCAGTACAGCAGTCAACAGGGCAGTATCGAGTAATAGAAGTCAATCCTAGAGTATCGCGGTCGTCAGCCTTAGCTTCTAAGGCGACAGGTTACCCGATTGCTAGAATGGCTGCACTGATAGCTGTTGGATATACTCTGGATGAGCTACCTAATCCAATTACTGGAAGGGGGACTACTGCGGCTTTTGAACCTACATTAGACTACTGCGTCGTGAAAATACCTAGGTGGCCATTTGATAAATTTAGGACAGCTGATAGAACTATCGGGACATCCATGAAGTCCACCGGTGAAGTCATGGCAATTGGCAGATGCTTCGAGGAGGCATTCCTCAAGGCATGGGCTAGTTTAGAGTATGGCAAACCCCATCCAAGGCCACTGACTATGGCTGACTCTTCAGGAGGCGAGTCTATGGATGAGAGGTCCTCAGAAGAACTACCCACGGCCATTTTAGAAGATTGGCTGAGAGTCCCCACAGATAGGAGAATGTCTGCAATCATGGAGGCATTCAGAAGAGGGTATTCGTTAGAGGATGTTAGGGACCTAACTGGAGGAGTAACTAGGTGGTTCTTACATAGATTTGAGAAGATGGCCGCAGTTGAGACTGAGATTAGGGCCGCCGGTGAGATGGGGCTCCGCCCCTCGGAGATACCAGAGCCTGAGATGAGATCATGGAAGGGAATGGGATTTACCGATTTACACATTGCAGATGCCCTCAGTGGATTCCCTCCTTCTGGATTCAAGAATTTGCCCTCAGGGAGGGGAGAGGACTCCGTGACAATCAGAAGGCATCAATTAAGCATCCACCCGAGATTCAGAATGGTTGATTCTTGTGCGGCAGAGTTCGCCGCGGTTACTCCTTACTACTACTCAACATATGAAGGAGGGACTGGCGATAATGGTATTGATTTAGTTCCAGGGCTAGAAACTAAATCCAAGCAAAGAGTAGTTGTTATTGGATCAGGTCCTATCAGGATTGGCCAAGGGATAGAGTTTGACTATGGATGTGTCCATGCAGTAGGCGCAATAAGGGAAATGGGGCATGAAGCAATCATAATAAATAACAACCCAGAAACTGTTTCAACAGATTTCGATACCAGCGATAGACTATATTTTGACCCGCTTAATCTGGAATCAGTTTCTGAGATTTTACTACGGGAGAAAGCTCATGGAATCCTTCTTCAGTTTGGTGGACAGACCGCTATAAACCTGGCTTTGCCACTTTCAGACAGCTTACCTCATTTGGAAAAACTAGGCCTAAGTATGATTATCGAAGGAACTACTCCAGAAGCCGTTGATGAGGCGAGTGATAGGAAGAGATTCGAGGAATTTGCGGAGAGGTGTCAGTTGAAGATGCCTAGGGGGATGACCGCTACAGAACCAGAAGGGGTCAGAAAGGCAGTATCTTCTATTGGATACCCAGTCCTCATTAGGCCGTCTTATGTCTTGGGAGGAAGGGGAATGGAGATATTATCCAATGACAGGCAATTAGAGACATACATGAGTGAGGCATTTCTTTCTCCTGATAGGCCACTACTCATAGATGAGTATCTAGGCAATGCCATAGAGCTCGATGTCGATGCAGTTTGTGATGGAGAAGAAGTTCTAATCGGGGCTATTATGGAACATCTGGAGGAGGCCGGTATTCACTCAGGAGACTCGACCTGCTTTATCCCTCCTCAGAACATCTCTGATCTAGTACTTTCCCAAGTAGAGGAATGGACCACTATTATTGGCTTGGAATTAGGAATTAGGGGTTGTTATAACATCCAATTCGCCATAAGGGACGAGGAATTATTTGTTCTAGAGGTAAACCCAAGGGGATCAAGAACATTCCCCTTTGTCGCTAAGGCCACTGGAGTTCCTCTGGCTAGAATTGCCGCAAGAGTCGCTCTAGGGGAGAAATTATCATCACTTGATATCCCCGAGCCTCAGACTGAGGCAGTATCGGTCAAGGCTCCTGTTTTCCCATTCATAAAACTCAGAGGACTGGACCCTGCGCCCGGTCCCGAGATGAAATCAACCGGCGAAGTTATGGGCTCACATGCGAGACCAGCCGCTGCGTATCTCAAAGCAAGGATGGCCACAGAGCTCCCAGTGCCTACTTCCGGAGGGGTCTATATCACTGTGAAGGATAAGGACAAGAAAAGTACAATCAATCTGGCAAAGCGTCTGCAAGACATGGGCTTCAAGATTCACGCTACTCCTGGAACTGCATCCGTTCTCAGAGATAACGGGTCAGTGGATGTCGAGACATGTTATAGAATTGAAGATAGGAAGTCACCAGATGCTCTCGATTTAATGAGAAGGGGGATGATTCAGCTGGTTATTAACACCCCTACTGCGACAGGAGGAGCAGTACTGGATGGCAATATGATGAGGAGACTAGCCGTAGAACTAAATATTCCGTTTGTCACTACTATGGCTGGAGCTAAGATGGAAGTCGAAGCAATAGCTGAAATGCAGCTAGGCACTCCAGAACCTCGATTATTAGAGATTTCTACACTGGAATAATCTATAATTTTGTAATTCTGTCCATAATGACTTCCCTAGACTCCTTTTTGTACTCTCCAGAGTTTAGTGAATAAGCATCTAAATTTAATCCTCCGATAGAGGACCTATGTAATTCCAATACCCTGTTTCCAAGCGACTCGATCATTCTACGAATCTGTCTTTTCTTGCCTTCGAATATTGTTACTTCGATGCTGTAATTACTGATCTTTGTTACTTCAGCTGGCATGGTCAAATATTCCTCGGTCATTCCGTCTCTGGTGATATCAATACTTACGCCCATTCTAATCGAACTAATTAGCTCGGAAGTAACCCTCTTGGATACTTTGACAGCGTAAGTCTTTCCAATATTTTTTGATGGATTAGCAATATCGTTCACTAATGATCCATCATTGGTCATTATCAAAAGGCCAGTAGTTCCTTGGTCCAGCCTTCCTACCGTGACCAAAGAGTCCAACACCCGTGAATCAATACGCCCCTCGAATAATGAAAAAACTGAATTCTTGTTTAGGGACCTCTCATGTTTATTTATTCTCGAGCATATCACTCCTGCTGGTTTATTCAAGATGAAGTAGTCATAATTACTAGGTAAACTCAATTTAATGCCCTTGAAAAGGACCTCTCTCTTCTCTGGATTGAACTCATATGAAATATCTTTAACAACCCTTCCTCCAACTGTTATTGAGCCGTCCCAAACTGCATTCTTGGCTTTATTCTTAGAACTAAAATGCCCAGTCCTAGAAAGAAACTGATGTAGCCTTATTTTCATCTAATCACCTAATCTATCCTGAACGTACATTTCTCAGGACGCTTGAAGAAGAGATGTCTGTATTTAGCAACTATTCGATATGATAAATCCCTAATGGGGAGGGGCACTATCCATAACACTGGAAAGACCACTCTCCAGTGTAGTCCCATGTAAAGAAGACAACGTATTGCCGCCGCTGATCGAATGTATGTTCTTCCGTCCCTAATCAGATATACTGTATCGGCGCGTCTTAATGATTCTGGCATTCTAGAAAATAGTATCTCGGCATCCTTAGAATTACCAGGTCTGAACGCCAATAATTCCCTATCGATAATTCGCTTATCTATGAAGTTCGCCAAGCGATGACAGAGGCCACAATCTCCATCGAGAATCAATACGTCACGAGCATCTTCGAGCACTATCTGACCACCTCCGCAGACCAAGTCCTGACATACACTCCTTCTGAAACGTGTACTAAGTCCGGAGTTAAGACATCATCAATTCCCAGATCGAACTCTTCAGTGAGGGAGTTAGACTCCAATTTCACATCTCCAAGGCCAAATTTCCAGGGTTCATGGTGGGTATAGGCTATGCACAAATTACCACGATGGAAGGTGTAAAGACAATACCTTTCGAAAAGGAACTCTTCCAGGGTTCCTTTAGCGGCCGACTCGTCTTGTTCGTTCCATTCGCATCGGCCAACAAGCTCATGACTGCCATCCTTTCTACTGGTGTTCCACTGATATAGTCCGTTTCTGGACTGGACACTAGCTAACGAGTATCTGTATGGCAACCCATAGGCCTTGGGTGCATAGGAGCAAGTTATCAGGCTCTGCGCCTCAAGCGTCAAGAAAAGAACACCTCCACGACCTCCGCGCCTAACATAAGTTCTGATATTAATTTCAGGGAAAGTGGATATTCCGGGTATTGGGAATAATAACCTCGGCCTGACATTGGCCATAGTAAATGGAATTGTCCCAATGAAAGCCCTGCCTTCGAAGAGATCGATCTCCAGTCCATCTGGGATGTACTTGGCTAACTTCATCGGATCAACTTCCCAATGCATGAATGTCAGATTCTTCCACTCTTGAACTAATGAATGAGGGCGTTCAGGCATTGGAAATGGCAGGTGATCAGATCTCATGATTAAGCCCTTCACACACCCTTCAGAAGCTCAATTAAAGTATGCCTATCCATCTCAGAGATTAGGGCTGATGCCCTCGGCCCATACCTTCTTCCAAGTAGGGCCCAGTATAGTGCCGCGAAACCATCCTTCCCCTTCAGTCCGTAAATCCCCATACATTCCCTAATCGCATCTTTGATGGAATCTTGGTTCCATTCACAATTTTCCAGTGATTTGCTCAATTCTCTCAAAAACAGCCGCTGCTCTTCTGTAGTATTTTCTCTAAATTCCTCTCCAATAATTGTCTGAATTATTATTCTGGCATCTTCGGGAAAGTGTTTTCCATCGATCCAATTCCTCATCTTGCCCAATCTAATCGCCAATGAATCTCCAGGTTCGCCAGATAGATGGCCACTGTTCCTCAGAGATTCCCAGACCTCATCATCCGAGGACTTAATTTGTGCTAGCATAGATAGATGCCTGAAAGAAACACCTCCTATAGATTCAGAGGGATCCGAGTTCCTTACAACTTGACTCAGTCTAAGGGCACCCTTCCTAGTATCAATCCTCGTCTGCATACGTTTTGTAATTTCACCAGTCTCGATCCTAGAAAGAAGACGTTCATATTCATCAGCTATTTCAAACAGTGCAGATCCAGTATCGAACTCAATATGCCGTCCAATTTTACTCCTGGCTATGACATATCGAAGAATTTCCGGAGGAACTAATGAAAGGGCTTCCATTGGCCCTATTGTAACTCCCGATGAACTCGACATCGGCCCCATCCCTTTGAGTTGAATCCACTCATAAACTATTTTCTCAGGGGGATTTCCCCCAAGAACTTTACAAATCGGTATACCTGTATCGAAACTTCCTCCTGCGGCACCATGATCCTTGCCTGCTGGCTCACAGGTTACTTGATGTATTATCCATCGAGCAGCCCAATCAATTCTCCAAGGCATCTTCCCTTCTGCCTTCCTGATGTCGGCCCTCCCAGTAATGCCATGATCATCCTCCCAATGGACAAAGGGGTATTCGTAACCAGTTACTCGAACTCCATCCATGCTCCCATTTGATCCACGAGGGCTATATGGAAACCAGTCTTCAGGCAGATCCCTTCCAGAGATATCCATAATAATCTCTCTAATCTCTTTCTTCTTGCTGATGGCGAGATCAATCTTTTCTGAGAACCTTCCATCTTCGTAAGCCTCATGATTCATCACTATTTCAGGGAATACTCCTATCTCCCTCAGGGACTCTAGAAATGGATTAACGAAGAAATCAGCATAGCTACCAGAATCAGTACTTGGCGTTCCATCAGGATTTGGCGCCGGGATATATGCCAAAGGTACACCAATGTATTTCTCATATTCTGGAGATAGAAAGTCATACACTCTGCGCAATGGATCCATAGAATCTACAATGAATACATACCTTGAATCAAGCCCAGAATCGAGGCAGGCCCTATGGATCATCTCAGCCGTTAGAATTTCCCTAAGGTGGCCGATATGAAATTCGCCCGATGGAGTTATTCCTGAGACTATTACTTGTGGTACTTTCCTCTCAGACAATCTCTGAGCTCTGAAATCTGCCCAGTGCATTTCTCTTCCTCAGACAGTCACTACTCTGACAAGTCCACGCAGAGGAACGCCCTCGATTTCGTTTCTGTGGGACTTATTGGCAAGAACCATGCATAGCTTTACTTCCGCTCCAGCAGCTCTTAGATTATTCACTGTCTTAGCCATAGTTGTTCCTCCGGAAAGAACGTCATCAACTACAACACATTTCTTCCCTTCCACGTCAGCGAAGACCTCGGAGATGTGCCCCCCTCCATCTTCACTGATGCTCCTACTCACGGCTAGGTCAAGATCCATCTGTCCGCCAATGGCCTGAGCAAACGCGATTCCATTGATACTGATTCCAACGATGGTATCTACATCGTCTCCAATTTCTTCTTCTAAGATGTCGCAGAAGACATATGAAATCGCTTCTATCCTTCCGGCTTTAACAGCAATGGACCTCCATCCGACTCTAATGTCGTCCGGCCTGTCATCAGAACCTACTCCTCCGGAGGAAAGCCACTTGATAGTAGTCTGGGAAAGAGACATCTCATCTGCGATCTGCTGGGTATTGAGTCCCTTGGAACGGTATTCTTCTACAGTGGCCCGTAAATCATCCACGCTACTTGTCATCATACTGGGCTACTGTCCGCTTCCTATGAACCTATTGAGAATAGAGTATTGAAAACCTCTAGTTGCAGACAGCTAGAAACGGCCGGTGCTCCCAAATCCCCCATCGCCTCTCTTGGTATCTCCCAATTTTGCTATTGAAACCTCCTTGAAAGAAACCTCAGGAATCGGAGAAATCAACAGTTGGGCGATTCTTTCTCCGGCCTTCACTGTGTATGAATCGCCTTCCCCAATCCATGTCATAAGAACAAACAGTTCACCCCTGTAGTCTGCGTCAATAGTTCCAATACTGTGCGGCAGTATTAGGCCCTTTGAGCCCAATGAAGATCTGGCTCTAACTTGTCCTTCGTATCCCACGGGGATTGCCACCCTCAGTCCAGTGCGCACCTTCACACTTTTCCTAAATGGAATTACAGACTCTTCAAGAGCATAAAGGTCCCATCCCGCGGCATATTCGCTACCTCTGGTTGGCAGCCTTGCATCATCCTCTGTTCTCGCGACCATGACCTCTAGTGACTCTTCCATGACCTGTCCCAGAGGTGTCAAGATTTTACCTTGCCCGATAGCCGTATCTCCCGGTGGGGTGAAAAGGAGTGGTATGTTCGGAACAGTATGGATGGTTTCGACTACGAAGAACTTCTCGACAGAGCTCGTGAAAGAATTCCAGAAGGAATTAGTCAGAGGTCAAGATGGACTATGCCAGAGCCAGAAATACTGATTGAGGGTAGTCAAACCATTTTGAGAAATTTCTCAGACGTAGTCGACGCAATGGATAGGGATGCAAATCATGTATATCAGTATCTTCTCAATGAGCTAGGAACCTCAGGAACCAGGGAACAATCGCGAATAATGCTGAAGGGAAGGGTACCGCCCAAGAGAATCAAGGAAAAACTAGTGAGCTATGTCAAGACATTCATCCTATGCAACCAGTGCAGAGCTCCAGATACGAGATTCATCAAGGAGGATAGGACTACTCTTCTGAAATGTCAAGCCTGTGGTGCTACTAGGCCAGTTAGGCTTTAGCCCAATTAAGGGGCATTAGGGATACTATCACTCCGGAGCAAAGTCAAGGAGTATCTTTCCACGATTCTTACGATCATGCATATGCATCTGCGCCTCAGCGACACGCTCAAATCTCCAAATACTGTCTATAATTGGATCAATTTCATTATCTTCTAGCATCTTAGAAAGTGCAGTTAGGTGCCCCTCAAATATCGTACTATCATCTAGAAGTCCCATATGTACTCCGAAAATCGCTTTATTTGATGACATCATCTTAATCGGATTAAATTTCGGCGTATTTAGCCACATTCTGAATGCAGATATGATAGACCGCTTATCCCCTTTAACTGCAGACGACGCACCAAAGAAGTACACCTTGCCTCCTCTTCTTGTGGCCTTGTATGACCTCATTAGATTCCTCCCCCCAACGGGGTCAATCGCATGATGGACCCCCTTTCCATCAGTCATATCTTTGCAAACCTTGACGAAATCCTCAGACTCCCTGTCTACGAACTTCACTCCGATCGACTCTACGAATTCCCTCTTTGGTGCGGATGCAGTACCAATCACAACCGAGGCTCCCGCAACTTTACACAATTGGGCGACAGCAGTCCCCACGCCCCCCGCGGCATGATGAATTAGTACAGAGTCACCAGGAGAAATCCTCCCTAGGTGGAATAGCATGTGGTATGCCGTACCATAGGTCACGGGAATCGCTGCCGCCTGGTCAAAGGTTACGGAATCTGGTAACTTGAATACTCTAGAACGGGGAATCGATACCTTCTCTGAATATCCCCCGAAACCAGTCATTGCTATGACCCGGTCTCCCAACTCTAGTCCCTCTACGCCTTTGCCTAAACTAGTAACGACTCCAGACGCCTCATATCCTGGTGTGAATGGAAAATCAGGATTCGATCCATATAACCCCTGCCTCATCATAAGATCTGCGAAATTTATCCCTGCCCTATGGACTCTAACAACTACTTCTCCATCAGAAGCCCGAGGTTCTTCGACATCTAATATTTCTATTGAATCAACGCCTCCAATCTTCGGATAAATTACTTTCTTCATCTTATCACCAGTTTTCTAGGGCAGGTATTTCCTAATCTCAGAGGGACTCTTTTTCTCCTTGTCGGGAATTGATTCTGGGTAGCCAATCTTGAGGAATCCGACAACCCTTTCCATTTTCTCATCAATTTCCAAAATACTGTAGGTGGAAGAATGCCTTGTGATACTCCCAGTGCTCCATTGCGATCCAATCCCTCTATCCCAAAGGGATAAGACAAGATTATGCAAGGAACAAACAGTTGCGGCATAGTCCTCTTCTTCTCTGAAAGAATCCGCAGGGCTAAGTTTAGTTGTAACTGCGATTAATACGGGCACGTCGATAATTTTCGACACTGCTCTATCAATAGAGGCCCCATGTTCGCCCTCACTGTCCTTGATGATCTTCTCTTCGGCCAGAGAAATCACCGTAGGCAGTAGCTTTAGTCTTGTTTGCTTTCCCAAAACGTAGTAATTCCACGGGTGCGTTTGCTTGTGACAAGGGGCATTACTGGCCGCCTCAAATGCCATCTCGAGTTCTGATCTTTCTACTACTTTATTGGTGAACCGATAAACAGTTCTTCTGTTGTTCAGAGTATCTTGTACAGCGGCCATGAAAATTCCTAGTCCAGAAGATCTAATTTAGCGGCTAGGATGAAGTCTGATTCTGTCAAACCATTAATTTTGTGAGTCCAAATGATGACCTTGACCCTCCCCCATCCTAATTCAAAGTCTGCGTGATGTCCCTCATCTTCACATATTCTGCCTGCAGAATTTACAAATTCTAGCGCGTCCTCGAAATTGTCGAAGCCCCAAGTCCTCTCAATATGATGATTTTCTATTAGGGACCACTCCTCATTTATCTGGCCCAGAAGATTTTGCGAATCCGCTTCAATCATAGGAGGGACCCCTCCTCTGCATGGCACACAATCTTTACCTTCTAAGCTACCCATTTCTCAACCCCACAGGTGGCTATCCATGCCGCCATCAGCCATCTGTTCAGCCTTTTCTTGCATACTCGATCTGCGTCGCATATCCTCTTTCTCGAAGGTCATCATTTCCCTGTCTTCAAGATAGGGGACCCTCATGTGTGCGATCAGTCTTACTTCCACAATCACATCTCGTGCTATGGATCTGAATATGCCATCTTCATCCATAATCTCAACAGCGTTTCTTGTAGTTCCAATAAGCATCCCTCTTGCCATATTTTCACTATCGGTAGAAATGGCTCTAGAATCTATAATAATCTCAATGATATCATCCTTCCTCAGGCCAGCGCTACGACCTGAAAGAGGGCCATGAAAAACATCCTGAATATCACTCAATTCAGGAGAACCGTGTGCTCGGTGAATCTTTACCGCCCAATCGGGTAGTGTACTGGATATGTCAGGCATGAGCTCTCGACTAGGTCCATATAGAAAAAGGGCTTGATTTGAAAATCCATACAATTTCTGGCTACTGTCTTGAATAGGAAAGGGTTTGTCGTGGAGTCAGGAAGACACATGGCATCAATCGAATGGAGGAAAATCCCAACTGTTTTGAAAACAGATGAGATTCTCGATAAGGCTTTCAGAAAAGCCAGTAGACAGTCGGATACGGTAGAGGATCCAGATAAGTATCACAGGGTTAGAAAGCAGATGAATAAGATGGTACAGTCCGCAGCCGCAGTAATTGATACGACACTCATCGCATATGTTGAGAGGTGGCCCAGTTTGAATGCCTTATCAGAATTCGATCAAGCTCTTGTAGATGCAGCCGTTGGTAATGACAACTATAGGAAGAGTCTAGGTACGATTCAGTGGGGAGCAGAAAGAGTAAGATCGATAGCAGGAGATACTCAAAGAAAGATTCTAAGGCTCAGGGATATAGATGGATTTCATCAGGCGAGGAGATCGGCATATGGCAGATTCTCTTCTATAATTGAGCAAATTTCTCCAGAAATAGAATGGCTTGGAGAGGCTCGTGATATACTAAGAAAGCTGCCTTCCATAGATTCTACTGAACCTTGTATTGTGGTAGCGGGATCTCCGAATGTAGGCAAATCTGCTTTGATTAATTCTCTCTCAAGCGGGGAGCCCGAGGTTGCAGCGTATCCATTCACCACCAAGCAGTTACACTTGGGGCACTTCATGCACCGTAGGAGAAAATATCAGATGGTCGATACCCCCGGTCTTCTAGATAGGCCTATGGTCGAGAGGAATAACATCGAGATGCAGGCCATAGCGGCCTTGGAGAATGTTGGCGATGTACTCTTATTTTTGATAGATCCAACACCAGATGCAACGACTAACATGGATGAGCAAATGAATCTCCTTGAAGAAGTAAGTGGGCTGATCTCAGAGAGGCCAATACTAGTTGTCCACAGTAAATTAGACTTGTATCAATCTACAGAAATGGAGAATAAATTAGCCATCAGCTCAATTACGGGAGAGGGAATGGAACTTCTGAGACAAAGACTTGTTGAAATGATAGCCGCTGACGATATATCTGACCCCCTAACTCTGCCAGAGGACTGGCCTAGAAATGACCTGTCCTAATTAATGTGCCAAATGTGTCCACAAGTCGTGCAATACATATCGAAGCCACCAATGGAGATGGGCAGGCCACCAATATCCATTTTTGATCCACACCCCGGGCACCTGTCAGCCATAGCATCACGAGTAGGAATAGGTTATTCAAGCAATCTATGATAGATTCACGCCTCTCTAAAGCGCTTCCACATTTCCCTGAGTGGAAATGCCATCTGGCTAGCGCCCAGAAGCAGAGTAAATCCTATGGTGGCAAGAAGTATTTCTACAAATCCAGCTAGATGGATTTCAGGCTCAATAGTGACCAATTGTTCGTCAAGGGTAGACCCATCCTTTCCGGCCGTCACAAAACGGTATTCTCCTGGCTCCAACACAAACTCTAAGCTCCCGTCCAAGGAATCAGGACCTCCTGCGATGAAGTCAAAGTCATCAGAAGTGCAAGAAGTAAGGCCATTCGAATCAGGGGGGCAATCTTCTTCGAACTTTGCATCAACTACGCCGATCCAACTTCTTTCGGGCTCATCCCATTCCAGCTTCATGCTTATCTCTAGTAACACGAACGCCGGAGGCACTACCAAATCTTCGCCATTCATCCCAACAGGGCAACCAACAGAATCATCAGTACACGGAACGATTGGAACATCAGTACGTGAGTTTTCCACATCTATCCCAATAAGGCTGCCAAGGACCATCAATACGCAAAGACCCCCCACAAGTCCTGGAAGTATTGACAAGATTCTAACCATATTCACGAGTATCTCTCCATTTATCCCCCTCCGGACATCATCTGTAAGAAAATTAGTAGAATCGCAATACCGGGGAACAGATACAGCATTACCGTCAGCCTCTTTCTGGACGATTCTCTTTTCTTATTATTTTCAATACAAGCCTCATCCTCGCAAACTGCAGGCTCAATCTCCAGAGAAATCGGTTTCCAGCATACAACACAATGCCTATGAGGCCTGATATCAATGGATTTATTTGAAACCTTGCGGCTTTCAGACTGTCTTCTCTTATTGGCCGCATCTCTCGCTTCCTTTGCTGTTCTCCTTCCAGCATTAGCGATTCTATCGGCCCTGCTCAAGATTTACCCCCTCCTTACTTCCGTTCCCTGAAAGTCCCCGCCAATAATTGCCTCCTTAATCAGATTCACATTTCTTCCATCGAGGATATTCAGGGTTAGGCCCGATTCAGAGGCATCAATGGCCCCAATAGGGTCAACTATCTGGGAAGTTCCGGCTCTTGTATGTTCAGAAGATCCAATTATCTCCATCAGTTGGCTATGGGTTAGTGAATCATAAGGCACAGCGTCTGGATTATCCTTTGGGTCACTGTCGAAAACCTTTGCTACATTGGTAGCTATGATGCACTTATCGGCATCAGAAGATATGGCAAATCGTATCGCCACAGCGTCTGTTGTGTGCCCAGGATTAGTTCCTCCCATGACGACTACTTGACGAGTCTCAAGTAGAAGTACTGCTTCATCAACAGTCTTTGGAATGGTTCCAGATACTGGAATGCCAGAATCTGAAAGCGATTCTCTAACAATGGTGGCATTTAGCCTAGTCGCAGCTATGCCTATCTTATCCAAGTGAGCCTCATCTGAAATCACCGGCCGTGCCAGCTCAATTCCCTCCCTGGCAGGAGCACCACCTCCGACGACTATCCCAATCTTATCATTCATCGATACTCTGTCCCTGATTACTGAAACTAGATCCTCTAGCCAGGTATGTCTTTCTTCAATCTCGGGACGGAGCAGGCTCCCTCCGAGTGCGACAATCACGGTCGTCATCGACCACCGAACTAGGACGCCCCTTTCAATTCCTTTGCCCTAGCTGAGTCTAAGGGTTGAAATGCTGCCCCTCCGGCCTTTAACTGGAGGTAGTGCCATATCCGACGAGATTGAAGTACAGCAGAGGAGATTACGTCTCAAGAAGGCAGTGGAGGACTTGTCTGCAATGAAGGGAATGGGTACTGAACTAGTTTCGGTCGTGGTCCCCCCTGATAGGATGATCAGTGATGTCAGGCATCAACTTTCCAATGAAGCTGGACAGGCGGCAAACATCAAGTCTAAGCTAACTAGGAAGCATGTCTCCGATGCCATTGAGTCTGCTATAGCCAGCTTGAACAGATACAAGACTCCCGGAGAAAGAGGAATGGCCTTGTTCGTAGGTCACGTTATTGTTGGAAACAATAAAACCAGGCTAATGTCGATAGTCATTGACGACCCTCCTGAGGCATTTACATCTTACAGATACAGGTGCGGCTCAACATTTGAGATTAGTCAGCTTGAAGAGATGCTAATCGATAGAACAGCATACGGCCTTTTTGTCATAGATAGGTCCGAAGCAGCATATGGATTGGCTAGCGGAAAGAGGTTACATTGTCAGGAGCATGTCACCTCATTAGTTCCTTCAAAGCACGGTAGGGGTGGCCAGTCAGCACAGAGATTCGAGAGATTAATCGAAGAAGCCGCAGATAAATTCTTCAAGAAATCTGCAGAAAGGGCTTCCTCTTACTGGTTACCCATGATTGAAAATCTCCAAGGGATAATCATTGGTGGACCCGGTGCAACAAAAGATTATGTTGTGAAGAATGATTACTTTCATCATGAAATTAAGAAACTAATTAGAGAGCCCTTTTTCGATGTAGGCTATTCCAATGAAAGTGGACTCAGGGAGTTGGTTCAGAGAGCAGGGGGGCTCATGGACCAAATCGAATTGGATACAGAGCGAAAGATGGTTGATAGATTCTTGAGAGAAGTGATGCAAGCCCATCCAAAAGCCACGTATGGGGAGATGATGATCAGAAACGCTCTAGACCAAGGCGCAGTTGAGAGATTGTTATTATCTGAAAATGTCAGAAAAAGGAGAGTAATTTGGATTTGTAGGCATTGCAAGACAGAATGGGAGGGGACTCAAAGTAGAAGGTCAGACATCCCAGTTTGTCCTAGTTGTTCGTCTGAGAACGTCGTAGAGGATTCGGACAGGTCAATGGATCTAATCGATGAATTAACTCTGCTGGCAGGCCACACTTCCGCTTCCGTTACCCTGATTTCTATGGATACAGAAGAGGGAGCTACTCTATTCGACGCATTTGGCGGGATAGCCGCTCTATTGAGGTACCCAATATCTTGAGGTGTAATATGAGAGATCTAATCGAAGTATGTGCCCCTCTAATTCTTGACTCCATATCGGAACTAGAAATTTCTAAGGAAGATATGTCTAATTTGATCGGTCCATCAACGGTAGGGTCGATGGCAGATATTGCAATTCCATGCCATTCATTATCCCGTATATTGAAGAAATCCCCTGTTGAAGTTTCAGAGCATATTTCTGGACTGATATCTCCTTCTTTACAGGGATTAGCCCTAACTTCCTCGATGAATGGATTTGTTAATCTGAAGGCCGATCCTGAGTGGTTAGCAAGCAAAACCATGGGGCTATTATCTGATAACATGCTCGGAGTCAAGAAGGATAGTCCCAGAAAAATTATTGTTGATTATTCAGCTCCAAACGTGGCTAAAGAGATGCATGTTGGTCATCTCAGATCCACAGTAATAGGGGATGCAATAGTCCGAATGCTACGATTTAAGGGCCATGAAGTAATTAGAGAGAATCATATAGGCGACTGGGGCACTCCTTTTGGAATGCTAATAGAGCATTTGATAGATTTAGGTGAAAACAGCTTTACCTCAGATAAGGCAATTTCAGATTTTGATCAGTTTTACAAAGAGGCCAGAGTAAAATTCAACCATGATGATTTATTTGCGGAGAGGGCAAGATCCAGAGTTGTTCTTCTCCAAGCCGAGGATTCCGATACGCTCAGACTTTGGAAAGTCTTAGTTGATGTATCAACGGCTTACTTCAACGAGGTATACGAGATGCTAGATGTTCTTCTTGATGACGACGATATCATGGGCGAGTCAGCGTATAGGCACTTACTCCCGACGGTCGTTGAAAGATTACGTGAATCAGGAATGTTGGAAGAGAGTGAAGGGGCAAGCGTAGTATATTTGGGTGGAAAATGGGTCAATAGGGAAGGCGCCCCATTTCCCGTGATAATCAGGAAGGGAGATGGAGGTTACAACTACTCCACCTCGGACTTGGCCTGCATTATTGATAGGGTGGAAAGAATTTCATGTGACGAACTAATGTATGTGGTGGGAACTCCTCAGAAACAGCATTTTGAGATGGTTTTCGAGGTCGCCTCGAGAGCTGGATTCATGGATGAGAGACATACGGCTACACACATAAATTTTGGCTCGGTTCTAGATTCAAACGGAAAGATGCTGAAAAGTAGAGCGGGACAATCGGCAAAACTTGTTGATTTATTGAAGGAGTCAATCATCAGAGCTGATAGTGCCATCTCGGAGAAGAATCCTGAGCTCACAGGCGAAGATAAGGCTAGAATCTCAAAGATGATAGGGATAGGGGCGGTAAAGTATGCCGATCTTTCTACGGACAGGTCGAAGGATTATATCTTCGATTGGGATAAGATGCTCTCATTCGAAGGCAACACTGCGCCTTATCTTCAATATTCCCATGCAAGGATATCACGTATATTTTCCCTGTCTCCAGTAAGTAGGGAGTCACTAAGAAATTCTAATATCCAGCTGTCCACCGTAGAAGAGGAAGTTTTAGCCAAGTGTATAGTAAATTTCGCGGAATCTTTGGACAAATCAATTTACAGTTCGCACCCGCACAAACTTTGTACACACATTCATGCAACCTCTTCTGCATTTGCCACTTTCTACGAGGCCTGTCCGATACTAAAATCGGAAGATGATCAAATTATGATTAGTAGATTGGCATTATGCGATTTAACAGCAAGAGTGATTTCTACTGGTCTGGACCTTTTGGGCATTATGTCTCCTGAAATGATGTAGTTACTACTGATTGTACCTCATCTTTGACAAGTAATATGGAGCTCATCAAAGAGTGGAAGCAAAGTCTACTACGGCATCATAATCGGGCTCAACCCCGGGATTTTCAGCATCCCATCGGTACCGAACAATCCCATCACCGTCTATCACTATCACTACTCTGTTAGCACTGACATATCCCTCAATGCCACCGAGTCCCACAAATGAGGCATCATAGCTTTTGACGACTTTTCGGTCTACATCAGACAGCAGGGAGAACTCGAGGTCATATTTCTGTGAGAACGCATTGTTGGCCCATGGCGAGTCAACGCTAATCCCGAGAACGACGGCACCAGCACCATTCAACTTGCCAATATTATCCTGAAACGCGCACATTTCTTTGTCACAAACCCCGGTGAAAGCACCAGGATAGAATGCCAAAATGACATTTTGTCCAGTAAAATCAGACAGACTGACATCGCTCTTGTCAGTGGTTTTCAGTGTGAAGGCAGGGGCGGTTTCTCCTATTTTGACCATAAACTAAGCCGACAACCGATAGTGTATATCGGTTTCGTCTTAATGCCGACTAAGATATTTCTCCGTATGACAGATACCTGATGAACGACCCCAGTATTATTCCAGAGACTGCCAAACTCTCCTCATTGAAGCGATCCATGGTATCCAGGTATGTGTGATACTCGCTAGATCCTGATCCATAGCACACTAGGGCCTTACCGTATTCCATGCCATCGTCTGGCTGATTGTCTATCTCATAGACAAAAGGGGCGTGATCCGAGTTGTAAGGCATATCTGTAGATGGAATATCGTTCACATTTACACTATACTTTGAAGCTAAATCTGTGTAGACATCAGAAAATTTAGCACTAATGCCCCTAACTATCTTCGTATCCTTTGGATTATTTCCATAGATAGTTAGGCCATTGTTTCTCTCCAAATCAATATGATTCATGTCTAGATTTATATTTAGACGCAAGTCTTCCGATAGCATATTCCTATACTTGTCAACCCATTCTTTAGACCCCCAAAGTCCTTCTTCCTCACCACCCCAAGTACAGAAGTAAATCGTATACTCCGGCGCTCCCAATCTAGATTCTAGAATGGAAAACTGTCTGGCAATTTCTTGCAATGTGGCCACTCCAGAACTGTCATCTACGGCCCCCTGGCTATTGTAGACTGTATCATGATGGGCACCTAGAACAATTATTGAATCTGATTTTCCTTCAATTATCCCACACGGGACATAGATGGTCGAAATGGCCTGATTATCCACATCTATTCTCATCTGAATTCTTCCATCGCCATTTATCACACTATCGGATATTGAGGTACCGACACTCTTAGAGACCATAATGAAACCAAATGAATCAGGGATGAAATCAAATTTTGTCAGATCTATTCCTTTGAAGTAAGGAACGCAGTCATTCATTACCAGATCATCACAATTAACAAGAGAATTAACCGTGATCATCGAATTAACATCATTGGCCAATGCTCTCTGTAGTAAATCGGTATTTCCATCAGTCCCCGACTCTATCCATATCATGGCAATTTTACTGGCGGCAGATGCCCAATCGGAATCTTCACTACCGTTCCCCAAGTCAACAATCTCTGCGTTTTCAGTATGAAAGACATCTATAGATCCGCTATAGCCCTGTATCACATAGTCCTCTCTGTGCGTAAACTGAGTTATGTCTCTATTGACATCGGCCGCAGAGCAAGGAGTTGGTCCTCCAAAAATACTCCCGATATCTCCGGGAGTGCATATTGACAAATCTGGTTCACTCCCAATTTCGAACATATTAACATCAAATTCGTCCATAGTAGATGGTATCCCCATGGATGTAAAATTACTCTTGATCGAATTGGCTGTATTTTCTTCTTCTACAGTTCCAGACATTCTGCCTTCCCATTCCGGATGTCCCAAATCAACCAATGTTTGAGCGAACTCTCTAGCTTTTTCATTATCAAAATCAATCAATACATACTCCGGTTCTCCTTGGATAAAATCGAGGATTTCATCTCCGTAAATCACCGCCCCTCCTGAACTGCCAACAATTAGTATTGAAATCACAACTAATGCTGGAAATGGCAAATCCCTTATCCGATCTAGAAAACTCTCAGATTTATCCTCTTCGGACTTGGTATCGGCTAATTCGGCCTGAAAGATCGAATACTCTTCCAGTCTAGTTACCAGTACCTTCTTTCTTCCAGAAATCGGCATTCCTATTTCCCTGAGGGCGTCCTTAAGCTCAGTAACGGATAACTCTGACCATTCCGAGGATTCGTCCACATGAATGTTAAATCATACTTACTATTGAACCCATTCTGGGTTTTGGCTGATATCGCCCTATTGCCCCAGTGTTACTTCTTCACCAGTCCATCTCTTTCCTAAACTGTGCGATACTCCCATCTGATCAAGAATTCTAGCCACTACGAAATCTATCAAGTCATCAATTGTCTCTGGTGAATTGTAGAATCCTGGATTAGCCGGCAATATGACAACTCCCCATGACGACATCTTGGCCATGGCTTCTAAATGAGGGGTGGGGGAGGGAGTCTCTCTCGGGACTATAATCAGCTTCCTTCTCTCCTTTATCGCAACTAGGGCACTTCTAGTGGAAAGATTGTCTGAAATTCCCGCACCAATCTTACCAATTGTTGTCCCACTAGCTGGACATATCACGTATGCGTCATACAAAGCCGAACCAGAAGCAGGCTTGGCCGCAAGATTTGCATTGTTATGTATCGAAACTCCTGTAATTTCACTAAGCTCGGCGGCACCAATATCGCATTCAAGTTTGAGATTAATTTCTCCAGCCTTACTTACTATGAGATCGATTTCCCATCCAGCCAAACTTAGTTGTTCTACTAGCCTCACCCCATAGCGAGCGCCCGAGGCTCCTGTTATCGCTACTACTGCACTTGGCATGATGTGCGGGTAATGCTTCATGACTTGAATGGTTGCCTATCTCCTTAATACAGATTTTAGAGTTTCAGATAGATATTCAAACTCCTCTTTGCTATTGTAAATGTGGGCCGATATCCTGATGTATTTCGCGTTGTGAATGGGCCATGAGATTATGGGGACCTGGATTCTGTATTCGTGAAACAATAAGTTGTGAATAGGGTCCCCATCTGGAGATGGTGGATGTACATCTCCACTCCATGGGAACTCAACCGAAGACATCGAAGAAACCATAGAATCGGGCGTGGGAGGAGTAATGTCAAGAGCATCACAAAGAAGTTCCCTGCCATATAGTGCCATATTCCTGTTGTTCCTCATAATCTCGTCCCACCCCCCTTCAATTTGACTTCCAATGTATCTAATGGAGAATGGGATACAAAGCCATGGGCTCGGGTCGCGGGTACCGGGCCAATCAAACTCAAAACGGAATTTTTCAGCCGAAGGGAGGTCACTTGAATACCCGTGTCCTATGTTTAATGGATTAACTTCCCCTCTCCTATCTTCTCTGATATGCAAAAATGCAGAGCCCTTGGGAGTACACAACCACTTGTGACAATTGCCAGTGATATATGCTGGATTCAACTTACGTATGTCAAGAGGTACTATGCCTGGCCCATGGGCCGCATCAACTAGGACATCAACCCCTTTATTCTGTAGTTCAAGTACCAAGATCTCAAATGGCATTCTTATCCCTGTAGGGCTCGAAACAGTGTCAATCATTGCTAATACTGTCCTGTCGCTTACCGCAGATAGTATTGGGTCAATGATTTCAGAATCATCATCGACTCTGAAAGGCACTGGTACAATCACGGTCCTAGCGCCCGATCTCTTGGTAACGAAATCTATCGCATTTCTACACGCCTGATATGCATGATCCGGAACAATTATTTCATCTCCGGGAGAAAGTTTCAGAGATCTAAGTATCGTATTTACGCCCATGGTCGCATTAGTAACGAAAACCATCCCTTCTGGATCGGCATTGAGAAATTTAGATAGCTCAAGGACGGATTTTTGCCATAGCTCCCCCATCTTCTTCTCCACAAAATATACAGGATCCTCCTCCATTTCATCTCTAATCCTAGTTTGCTCTTCGAGTACTGCGATAGGGGCGGCTCCGAATGATCCATGATTCAGGAAAACAGTATTCGGTTCCAATCCCCATAGCTTAGAAAAATTACCTTTCTTAGGAATCATTCTAACCTCACACGCCCTTATCCAAATGATAACTAGGAACTCTTCCCAAAATTTCCTCACAGGTATCGATTAACGCATGCTCAACTCTTTTGATATCGATGTCGTTCCCATCTTTGTCTAGAAGGTATCCTAGTTTATGTAGACAAGTGTGAACTCCTTCACCCATCCCACATCCAGAAAGTCCCTCAACTCTTGAACCAGGAGTATTCACATTTATCGATAAGCCATGCCTGCTGACCCACTTAAAGAAAGAAAGTCCAATAGAGCAAATTTTGTATCCATCTACCCAAACTCCCTGCATTGCATGGTCTTTGTATGAATCTATCCCACATTCTTTCAATGCCGAAATTGCCCAGTCTTCAAGTACGGAGATTACTGACTTGACACTTTGCATCTTTCCTCCCCACTTAATTATTGGATAGACAACTAGCTGTCCCGGGCCGTGCCATGTGGCTCCTCCTCCTCGATCTGTCTCAAAAATCTGATAATCCTCAATCTCTACTCCCTCCCTAATTGCCTTAGGTCCCAAAGTAACAACTTCTGGATGGATGACAAAAATTAGAGTATCCGAGATTTCATCATCGATCCTCTTACGCTGTAAAATCTTCATCGTCTCAAAAACCGAGGAATAATCCTCTACTCCAAGATGGAGTATTTCTATTTCCGACAATAACCCACCTCAAGCAGAATGGATAGCATGTCCTAGGGATTTTAGGACACTTTCATGGAAGGCCTCAGCCATCGTCGGATGAGCATGTACTGTATCAGCAATATCCTCCAACAGGGCACCCATTTCTAGTGCTAGTACAAACTCGCCATGGAGTTCAGCAACATGGCTCCCAACTGCCTGAATTCCTAGTATGACGTGATCAGAATTACGGGCTACAACTCTGATGAAACCGCCTGTTTTCTCTGCTTCGAGTGTCAAGGCCCTACCGTTCGCGGCAAGAGGAAACTTCCCTACAATTATTTCCTCTCCCCTGTCCTCTGCCTCATGAGGCATCAAACCCACTGAAACTATCTCAGGCTCTGTGAAAACTATCGCTGGAATGGCTACCTTATCAAACTCTCTTGCAAGGCCCGATATAATTTCAGCTACCATCTCTCCTTGTGAACTGGCCTTGTGGGCTAGCATCGGCTCCCCGGAAACATCTCCTATCGCGTAAACCCCAGGGATATTTGTTCTGCATTGTCTGTCGACTCTGATGAATCGTCCAGAGTGATCCATCCTAACTCCCATTGTCTCTAATCCCCAATCCTTGGTATTGGGCTTTCTACCAACTGTTACCAAGACCTTGTCAACCTTTATCGATTGAACTTCTCCATTCTTCTCGAAAGATAGCTCTACTTTCTTTGAGGCGCCCCTTCCTTTCACTTCCGCCCCCCTGGCAAGTGCATTGGTGTGAATCGTGACTCCATGCTTTTTCAGCCAAATTTCCAGAGGCCTTCGGAGCTCTTTGTCGAATATCCCAAGCACGCTATCCATGCCTTCGACGACTGTCACGTCTGAACCTAGTTTGGAAAGTGCACATCCGAGCTCTAGCCCTATGTAGCCACCTCCAACTATGGCTACTTTCGAGGGTAGCGAATCTAGTTCAAGAGCCCCCGTGGATGAGAGAACGAACTCCTCATCACAAGGCATGAATGGTAGATCTATGTGACTGGATCCAGTTGCTAAAATTACATTCTCAGCCTCAATTTCTATTTCCCCTTCCGAAGTCTTTACGGTACATCTCTTAGGTCCACTAAAAGTTGCCCATCCCTTAACGAGTTCTACGCCAGAACCCTTCAATAGGGATTCAACGCCTTTATTCAAACGATCCACTATCGAATCCTTCCAAGAAACAAGTGCAGACATATCTAGCTCAGGTTCGGATGTTATTGAAATTCCCATATGTCCCTCTTCAGAATTATGCTTTGAAAGCGACTCGAACCTCTCAGCAGCATGTATCATCGCCTTACTGGGAATACAACCTCTGATTAGACAAGTCCCTCCTGCTTTATCTCCCTCTACGACTATGGTATCCAAACCGAGTTGCCCAGACCTAATTCCAGCAACATACCCTCCGGGGCCAGCTCCGACTATCAAAACTTGACATTTCCTGATTTCAGCCATTTTCTCAACTCACATGAATATCATAGCAGGATGCTCTAGCATTTTCTTTAGATGCTGTACTAGTTGGGCCCCATCTGCTCCATCAATTACTCTATGGTCGAAGGAGCTAGATAGGTTCATCATCCTTCTGATTACGATATTGCCACTCCTGACAACTGGCATCTCCCTTGCCTTATGCACTCCCAATATAGCCATCTCAGGATGATTGATGATAGGTGTTGCACCTAGTCCACCATCTCTTCCAAGACTGGTTATTGTGAATGTAGAGCCAGTCAAATCATCGAGACTAGCTGTTCCTGCTCTCGCCGCCCCAGAAACACGGATTAAATCACTCGCCGCATGCCAGACATCCATTGCTTCAACATTCTTCACTACTGGGACAAATAGCCCCCTATCTGTTTGCGTGGCTATTCCCAGGTTCACAGCCTCATGTCGATGAACCACTCCATCTCCATCATAGAAATAACCGTTACATTCTGGATGATCTGGCATAATCTTGGCTAAAGCCAGCATTATGAATGGCAGATATGTAAGTTTAGGTTGGTCCTCTCCACGACTAGCATTGAGTGCCTGCCGCAACGCTTCAAGCTCCGTCACGTCAACTTCTTCGAAATATGAGAAGTGAGGAATTGAAAATGCACTCTTGACCATCTGTTCTGAAATCTTCCTCCTCAGGCCAACAATTTTGACTTCACTAATCCCGCTCTTCTTAGTGGAATATGCAACTGGCGGGGCACCCATTACGGCCCCTCCTCCTGCAACGAAGGCATCTATGTCTGCATGCCTAACTCTGCCAGCAGGGCCACTCCCATTCAATGATGCCAGATCTATGTTAGCCTCCCTAGCTCTTCTTCTGACCGCTGGACTCGCAAGCACTGTTCTGGAACTTGATGTGGGAAGTTCCGGTACGGGGATTTGAATCGGTTTCGATACTTCGGGCAATTTCACAGCCTCTCTAACCTCTGTTTCTATCGGGACTTCCTCCTTTTCGACCCGTACTTCTTCCACCACGGGCCCCGACTCATCCTTATCTTCAGGGACCGAAGGTGCTGATCCATCGGTGTCGAACTCTATCAATACAGAACCAACGGCTACCATATCGCCTACCTCTCCATTTAGAGAAAGTACGGTTCCATCTGTGGGGGATGGAATTGTTACGGTGGCCTTATCGGTCATCACATCAACAATTGGGTCATCTTCGGAAACCGTATCTCCGACTGATACATGCCACGTGACAACTTCGCCTTCAACTACTCCTTCTCCAATATCGGGCAATTTGAAATCATATTTCGCCATGTTAATCCTCCTGTGTTTTCGCTATCGCCGCGGCCACTCTGTCTGGTCCGGGCATGTAATCCCATTCAGTAGTATGGGGAAAAGGAGTATCCCAGCCAGTCACTCTCTCTATTGGAGATTCCAGACTCCAAAAGCACCTCTCTTGTATCGAAGCAGCCATTTCAGCTCCAAATCCACTAGTTTTCGGAGCTTCGTGAACTATCACGCATCTGCCCGTTTTCTCAATCGATTTGACCACCGCTTCCCTATCCCAGGGAACTAAGGTTTGGAGATCTATTAGATCGCAAGAAACTCCGCTCTCCGCGATCGCGCGCTCGCATACATGGACCATAGCACCCCAAGAAATCACCGTGCATTGGCTACCTTCCAAGGCTAACCGTGCCTGACCCAGGGGGATGGAATAATGAGATTCAGGAACCTCTGCCTCTGGATGTCCAGACCATGTTGGCACATTGTGCGGATCTCCGTAGAAAGGACCTCTGTAGCATCTTTTCGGCTCAAAGAAGATGACTGGATCATTATCCTCAATAGCGCTGATTAGAAGTCCCTTGGCATTGTACGGAGTTGAGCAATAAACTACCTTAAGTCCCGGAGTATGTGTAAATTGAGCCTCAGGAGATTGGGAGTGATGGTGCCCCCCTCTGATTCCTCCTCCTGCCGGAGTCCTAATAGTTACAGGGCACCAGAACTCCCCTCCCGAACGATGCCTTACTTTCGCCATCTCGTTAACGATTTGGTCATAAGCTGGAAAGATATAGTCTGCGAACTGAATTTCTACTACTGGCCTGAGTCCGTTTATTCCCATTCCGAAAGCAGTAGCCGCAATTCCCCCCTCAGAAAGGGGGGAGTCGAAAACTCTGTGCTTACCGTGCTTATCTTGCAGGCCATCAGATGTTCTAAAAACGCCTCCAAAGTATCCAAAATCTTCTCCAAACATGATGACATCATTGTCCCTCGATAGCATTGTATCTAGGGCATTATTAACAGACTCTACCATATTCATGTTAGGCATTATGAATCCCTCCACTTCTTCATTTCATCCCATTGTTCCTCTAGATGCCAGGGGGGGCTCTCGTAAACCTCTGTGAATATTGCATCAGAAGATGGGTAAGGGCCATTAGCTAAATCTCCAAACTTGACAGCTTCTTTGTATGCCGCCATAACTTCAGAGTCTATTTTTTCAGAAAGTTTCTGATGCATCTCGTCCGACCATCCCCCTGTCTCCTTAAGATGCTCCCTAAGTCGGTCTATGGGATCTCCACCCGGCCAGTGAGAGTGAATATCGGAAGGCCTGTACCTAGATGGGTCATCACTACTGCTATGTGCCCCAGCACGATATGTCAAAACCTCAATGTGTGTTGGCCCGAGTCCTCTTGAGGCTCGCTCTCGAGCCCAAGCAGTAACTGAGTAAAGGGCCAAGAAATCATTGCCATCCACACGAACGCTAGGAATGCCATATGGCAATCCTCTTACAGCAAAATTACCATTTTTACTTGCAAAATTTTTGTGAGTAGAGATTGCCCACTGATTATTAACAACATTCAAAATCACTGGAGCCTGAAAGATACTTGCAAAATTCAAAGCATAATGATAGTCGCCTTCTGCACTAGCTCCGTCTCCAATCCATGTAATTGTGACTTCGTCGAGTCCTTTGTATCCAGAAGCCAAGGCAACTCCGACGGCCTGGCTAAATTGTGTTCCAACTGGACTAGAAACTGAAATGAACCGCCCCTCCCTATATGTGTAGTGCACAGGCATCTGCCGTCCTTTGACATTGTCCATCTCATTTCCGATGCAATGGCAAATCATACTCACCATATCTCTTCCTCTGACAAATTGAGCACCAGGTTGTCTGTAAGTGGGGAAAAGCCAGTCTTGGTCTTTCAAAGCCATTGTTTGAGCAATTGCAACCGCTTCCTCGCCGAAAGAACGCATGTAGAAAGAGAGCTTACCAGTTCTCTGCATTTTCATCATCCTATCATCAAAAATACGAAGTCTCATCATGTGTTCCAAGCCAGTTATCATCTCTTCAGTGGAAAGTTTTGGGTCCCATTCCCCCGAAGATTTGTTGTCGTCTCCAAGAACTCTCACTAGTCCCTCTGCAAGTGCCACAGTTTCAGAAGCATCGCAATCGACGTCTGGCCTTTCCAGATCTCCGGGAGACCATGGCCACTCTACGAATCCAGCCTCATCCCCAGGCCTGTGGGGGGCATCAGGAATATGCAATGGGTCCGCCCCGTGCTCCTCACTCATGGTACATACACCCTCTCGACGCTCATATCTTTTGGCCTCCATCAACAGATGAAAATGTTAGGTGGCTCACAGCTGAACCTGTAGACTCTCTGGTTACTACTGGTTCCAATCCCATGGATTCTTCCCATAGGAGGCCAGCACGATAACTGGACCTCACTAAAGGCCCGCTGGCAACAGCGGAGAAACCCATCTCTCTGGCTTCCCGGTCCCAATCAGCGAATTGTGAAGGCTCTGGGAACCTATCGACAGCCAAATGACGCCCCCCTGGTTGAAGATACTGCCCAAGAGTAATCATATCGACTTCAGATGATCTGGCCATTTTCATCGCTTCTACTATCTCTGAGTCTGTCTCTCCAAGGCCCACCATGATACTAGTTTTTGTCTTCAGATCTGGACGTAAATTCTTAGCTTCTAAGAGAATCTTCAAAGATTGTGCGAATGAGGCCCGTCTGTCTCTAACCACTTTGTCGAGTCTCGGTACGCACTCAACATTATGAGCGAAAACACGTATTGGCAAATCATCTAGAAGGGCCTTCAAAGATTCCAAGTTCCCATCTAGGTCGGAGCAAAGTAGCTCTATGCCTACATCTGGACATCTCTGATGAACTGCCATTATACATTTTCTATAGTGTGCCGCTCCCCCGTCAGCGAGGTCGTCTCTATTGACAACCGTAATCACTGCGTGGCTTATTCCCATGTTTTCTATTGCCAGAGCCAAATCTTCTGGCTCATCAGGATTTAGCGGAGGGGGTAGCTTAGCAGTGTTAACTGCACAGAATCTACATCCCCGGGTGCACACATCGCCGGCAATCATGAAAGTTGCAGTTCCCCTGCCCCAGCAATCATGGATATTGGGGCATCGGGCCTCTACACATACTGTATTCAAACCGTTCTCCTTGACTCTAGACATAGTACTGTTGTATCTGGACTGCGATTTTCCGACTGGAAGACTGGTCTTGAACCAGTTTGGAAGTCTTTTCCGCTCTCTTACTCTTCCTCCTTTGTGAGTTTCAGTATGCGTTCCAGAACAGGAATCTGTACCTATTTGCGATGTGTCAACGGTGGGTAGTCGCGTCGCCATCATATGACTCGGATAGAGCTACGGAGTTAATCGTTCTCATCGACCCCTCCGGGGCCGTTCAATACAACCCGTAATAGGAGTGAAACTCTTCCCGTGGCCATGGACGCGACTGTCATACTTGTCACTGGAGGGGCAGTAAGGATCGGTAGAGAGATTTGCTTACGGCTTTCTGATTGCGGATTTACTGTAGCGATACATTACAATTCGTCTGAAACTGAGGCAACTGATCTGGTTGAAACTATCATCGAGAGAGGAGGTAAGGCCGCCTCTTTCCAGGGTGATTTATTCGACGAATCAATGCCTGCGAAATTACTTGGAGAAATTTCCCGTGAACTCGGCCCAGTATCTGGAATCGTGAACAATGCATCACTATTCAACTTCGACGATATTTCTGGTATTTCTAGAGAATCATGGGACCGTCACATGCATGTAAACGCTTTAGCGCCTACATTGCTCATTTCAGAGCTCTTCCGAACACTAGCACCTGGCAATATTGGTTCGGTAGTTAATATTCTGGATCAGAAGATTACTCAGCCAAATCCAGACTATCTATCATACACCGCGTCTAGATTCGCAATGGCAGGATTGACTGAAACATTGGCAAGAGGACTGGCGCCAACAGTCAGGGTAAATGCTGTAGCACCAGGGCATACCTTACCGAGTCCAGAGCAAACAACTGAAGGTTTTGAGAAAGCGCAATCACAGACCCCTCTACAGTCGGGCCCCTCAGCCGCGGACATAGCAGATGCAGTTGTCTACTTGATATCGGCCAAGTCAGTAACAGGGCAGATAATCTATGTGGACTCAGGTGAACGATTCTTATCTAGAAGCAGGGACGTCGTCTTTGAGACGGAGGAGTAAGATGGCCAATTACTCAGAGGAAATCGACCTTCACAACAGTGTTCAAGGGCACGGGAGGACCATGATTTTTCTAAGAGAATTATTCAGGGATGTAGATATAGGAATTCATGACCATGAGATAGGCAGACCCCAGAAATTACGTTTCGACATTGAGGTAGTAATCCCTGGGTCAGAACCTCCTAAATCTGACAAAATATCCGATGTTGTGAATTATGAATATCTACTGGAATCTATCGATGACTCTATCCGAGAAACAAGAGTCTCCTTACTCGAGTCATTAGGTTCCAGAATACTGGATAAACTATTGGTCCCACCGCCTGTTTCTGAAGCAACAATAAAAATTACTAAGATGGATATCCTGGAAGGAGATGCAAATTTTGGCTGTCAGATGTCTAGAAAGAGATAATGGTGCAGAGGGCAGGATTTGAACCTGCGAAGCACTACGCACCGGAGCTTAAGTCCGGCCCCTTTGACCAGCTCGGGTACCTCTGCCGGACACTAGGAGGGGGTCATACTCCTTGAATCGAGCGCCCTGAAGTCTACACTTGGGCCATATTGTCTACCCTCTCAATTGACGCATCAGTCGCCCAAGTCGCACGAACGCTTTAACGCCACTTGTATGGGCGCTCATCGTGCAAGGGAGGAGTACAGCGAACTACGCTCTTAGGGGTAGGGCGATAGCATTGGCCCTATGCCTAGTGCTCATCATTCCGTATGCGGCGTCTACTGTTTCCAATAATGAGCTATCTGAGACAACCAATTATGGCGCCTCATCCGACGTTCAAATGAATCTTTACACTATGTATATCGCATCCCAAAATTCCTCTGCAGGCGGAGACGGATTCATTACCACACAAGTTCCCGAATCCGGTGGTCAGGAGTCCATGAGCGCTCTAACTAGTAGTATTGAATTCAAGACCAGTCCAATGCTTTCCAGCCTCGAGGTTGCTGGTAGGCCTAATCATGGGTCAGGATCTGGCTCATACTATCTCCCAATAGGGATATTTCTGAGGTCCACAGGTCCCGATACTGCCACAGTCGACTGGACACTCACCCTCAAAGCATCAGGATCACAGGTCGGTTCAGCGTCTTGGTCATCAGAAGCCTGTAATCCAGGCCTCACTCAAAGTTGTAGTTTCGATCATGAGACATTTGAAATCGATATAGGGGGCGATGAGACATTCACCATAGACAAAGACGAGCGCTTGGAATTAATCATCGATGCTGACATGTCCGGATGCGATAGTGGAGGGGGAAGTCCTTGGGGGGGCTCTTCAAGCTGCGAAGCTGAGGTCGCGTGGAACGAAATAGATGGTGATGAGAGATTCAGTACTTTGGAAATCGAGGCCAATGCGATTGCCAATAGCTTGGTCTTATTGCAAAGAGAGGGAGCCGAACTGGCGGAGGGCGCCGAACTTGATTGGTATCCTAATGATATCCTATCAGAAAGGGTAATGCAATTCTCGTTCGATGTGAAAAGTAGCTTCGGAAGGTACGACGTCGATTCGATAAGACTACTCATGAGGGACCCCAATGGACTTTACAGAATTGATCACGTCATTGACGAGGATGATGAAGACATTGAGGACACCAGTCAAGGCATCTTCGGAGAGTATCTCTGGTCGTATCCCAGCGGCATTCCTTCTGGAGAATATACAGTAGAGCTAGAAGTTTCAGATATACAGGGTAACAGCGTGATAGTAGAGCATGAACCGGTAAATATGGAACAGTGGGGAGTAGCACTGAATCATAGGCAAGACAGGTCAACAGAATATATCGCCCCTGATCAGACCACGCCAGTACCTCTTCAGATGGTACACAGGGGAGACTCGACTAAATCCATGGACGTAGAGCTTGAAGTACTGACAAATTTCCCCAGCTCATGGCTGATAGAGTTCGACTCTCCCGGAGGCTACACTCTCAACTCGGGAGGGGACATACTCAACCCCATTCTCACACTAACCGCGCCAGAGGACCTTACCGGTGCACCTAGTTCCATTGATATCAGGGCCGTGGCGGAGGCAGAGGTTGAAGGAGTCTTACAGGTTGTTCATCAGGATACGCTACAGATAGACCTCAAGAAGATGGATGTGTTCCAGCCTCCTCAAGTTTCAATATGGTCCGAAGATCACGAAGTAGCAGTTGCTAATTCTTCAAGGCCGGATGATTTCGATACTTCAGCGAACAGCTATGTCGACTACGACCAATTCACGCCTTTTCTGATGGAGATATTCAACACTGGTTTCGATGCAGACGAATTCAAGATTGACGTTCTCCAGAGGGCCAAGGCCATTATCCAAGTATATGATAATGACACTGGAGAGAGGATACTAGAGGACGATGGAGATGGAACTTTTCATACATCTCTTCTCGATAGGCACCAGACACAGACTCTCAGGATTTTAGTTAAACCATCTTCAGATAGGCTTGATCCAGACATAGGCACTGTTGAATTGGAGGTTGTAAGTACTGGTCAGAGCAATTTATCTTCTACTATTGAATTTACAATCCAGAGAACATTCGGTATCCGGGCAGAGGTTTCCTATGACTGCGACGGTTCCCCACTTGGGCACATCACAGTTTCTCTTTGTTCCCCTGGTTCAGATAATGCAGAAGTAACCCTGAGGGCTAAGATCACTAATACAATGACATCGGGGGAGTCGGCCACATGGTGGAGAATTCAGAATCCAGCATCTCTAGAGGAGAATACCGATCGCAACGCCGCCTACGGGCAGTGGCAGTTCAGAATTGAGGACGATTCAGGGAATGCCATCCCAAGGGTTTCATTAGCCCCCGGGGATGAGACTGAGGTTTTTGTTACCATTACTCTGACTAGTCAGGTTGAGTTTGGAAATCATACAGTCTACTTGAGAGTAGTGGAGGATACTCCAGATGAAGATCCCAGATATTTCGATCTTCCGATGGTATTCGAAATAGACTCTGATGAGCCTTCACTTGAGATTGTACAGGTATCTCCCAATAGGCTTCTCTCTCCCGGAGACACGGTAGAGATTCAGATGAAGGTGAAAAACCTAGGAAACAGTCTAGTTAGCGTCATACTCGATGCCGAATCGGAATCTTCTTCTTGGGACGTTGAAATTGACGGTCCCTCAGGTTCGGAATTTGTGATTTTAAATGCCTTTGATGAGATCACATTCGTCCTGAAGGTCACCGTTCCTGATTCTTCCAATAATGGCGACTCTTCAATGATAATGGTCACTGCTACCCCCATTGATCCAGATCAAAGTTGGCCTGATGATTCTACTGCCAAGGCAACGGTCGTAATGACGATTGGAATAGATTCTCTTTTGGATCGTCTAGTGAATGAGTTCACCCATCCGAGAGCGTCAACCTATGTCGTTGGAATCATTGCTATCATGTTACTCATAGCCGGTACACAATCGGCCTTGAATCGCCGTAGGTGGAGGTCGCACATGGCATACTTGGATGCTATTTCTGATGACTCTGTAGAAGACTCTGAAGACATAGACGACATACCCGCACCAGTGGTTTACCTGGAAGAGGAAGAGGAAGATGAGGACGATGTGTATGGCGATGACGACATTGAACTCGTCTAATAGAATGAGGCAGTGTCCGAACGACGCTCCATTCCTCTTAAGAGCCCTACTTTCCGCCCTAGGTAAGAGGTGAGTAGCATGGGCTCTATCGCAAATCTTTCAAAAGATGGGATAAGAACCAGAAAACAACGTTCTGCGCTCGTATTCTCCTTGCTGATGCTTTTGTCTTCTTACTCAGCTTTGGAGTTCAGTGCTTGGGAGGCCCTGGCATCATCAGATCAAGATGGAGATGGGTTATCATATGGTTTGGAATTCTATATCAACACACAGCCGCAAGACTGGGATTCAGATAACGATGGACTTCCAGACGGATGGGAATGGCAATACGGATTGAATCCTCTATCCCAAAATGGCGATAATGGTTCTACTGGAGATCCAGATGGAGATGCCTTCACCAATCTTAATGAGTATCAGTATTCCATTCCTAGTGGCTGGGATTTACTATCAACCCCCAATGTATTAGACAATGGTGTTTGGTGGAATGGTACCGTGCCTGTCAGGGATTGGGATGAGGAAAGTGCCATGCAGCTCATTCAGGGGTTGAATTCCGATGGCGCCGACGAGGACCCTAGGGGAAATATCTGCTTCAACACATTCGATGACGACAAAGACGGAATGGTGGATAACTTCGATGGGGACGGAGATGGCGATGCAAACTGCTCCAGCGACGACGATGATGGCGATGGCGTATCAGACGAAGATCCAGATGGGTGGGATACCGATGGCGATGGTATGCCAGATGGATGGGAGGCCGCAAATGGATTAGATCCGACATCCAACAGCAACATGGATGGTACATTTGGAGATCCAGATGGCGATGGACTGATCAATCTGAAGGAGTATGTCAATCCAGCATGGGGCACTAGAAATGGCTCCACGACGCCGCCTACTCAGTATTTTAGGCCCGGGCCACTGGCCATGACTGCCACCGAATCGCCTTGTAATCCCGTATTGTCCTTGGGCCCCGGAGGATGCCAATTTCTAACGGCAGAAGTAGATGGCATCACATCTACCGACCCGCAGTCAAACGACACAGACGGAGACGGACTCAATGATTCATATGAGGCCTTGATACTTCTCACAGACCCCACTTCTCCCGATACAGATTCTGATGGTATTGATGACGGAGTCGAGGTAAATGGCCAATATGGAGATCCGCCCCAAGCTAGCGATCCAAGAAGTAACAACACCGATGGAGATCAATTCGATGATGGTGAAGAAGATCTCAATGGTAACGGAATAGTGGACATGAATGAAACTGATCCAACTAGGATAGAGGATGCAGGAGATTTCGACGGAGACGGTATTCAGAATTGGGAAGAGAATATGACATGTACTCTATGGAATGTTTTCGATACAGACGGAGGAGGGGTATCCGATGGAGATGAAAATCTGCCTTTCCACAATACGGATCCTTGCTTATCGGGGCAGGAACTAACACTCCAGATAGTAGCATGGGATGCCGTAACATCATCTCTGACGCTCAACTCAACTTCTGATTTAGATCAATCACCGATCGATTGGAGACAGACAGATGCCCCCATGGCATACTATGTCCAGTCAAATGGAACTCTCGTGGAATTCAGGTACGAAAGCATAGATTCGGATGTACTGCGAAGTGTCAATGTAGATTTACCAGCCAATACCTCCACTGTTCTCTTCACTAATTTCTCTTGGTGCTGGAACGCTACCGTGGGAGCTGTCAACGACCCAATTTGTGATGATGACTACTCTGACTCAGACGGGGACGGGCTTGCGGATTGGGAAGAGTATCTTTCTACATGGGGATTCCCCACCAATCCAAACCTGATAGATACCGACTCTGACGGAGTCGATGATTTAGATGAGATTCTGAATGGTACCAATCCACTTGATCCGTGTGAAAACTTTCTGGACTCAGATGGAGATGGATTGAATAATTACTTTGAAAACACGACAGGCTGTGTAGTTTTATTTCCAGGACTAGGGGGCAATTTCACTAACGATACCTACTTCACTCTGTGGAATTTGTCAGATACCGATAACGGAGGAGTCACAGATTTCCAAGAGTACATTGACGGAACTAATCCCCAGGACGACCCAAATGATGACAGAAATCCCGTTGACACAGATGGGGATGGAATACCCGATACAATCGAAAACTCAACAGGGACCGATTGGAGGGATCCCGATACCGACGGGGGAGGCATTCCCGACGGTCAAGAGTGTACTTCCGACTACTGGGACGGGCAGTGCGAAGATTCCCCAAACAACCCTTGGGACCCATCAGATGACATTTCTCCCAACTCCATATATCTCTATGCCACTAATCAATCATCTATTCTAGATCCTGAGAATATAATCTACTGGAGATGGCACACCTACGACAAATATACGGGAATATCATGGGGCGTCAATACCTCTCTTGTAGGCAATACTGAGATGACTCCCGGTTTCTCGACCACACAAGGTGTCTCCGATCAGCAATTCTGGGATAATTCAACTCTAATGGGATGGGAGATAAGTTACAGGGGGCCTGGAGTAGCTGATGTCGGAGATGAGCTTATTCTCCCTCACAATACAGTTAATTTCACAGGTTGGACCGATCCAACCGCGGGGTTGAATTTTTCTAACTTCACAAGGGACATAATTGTAGATGGTTCTTCAATCGATACAATGTTTATCACCACTCCGCAAGTAAATATCACTCAGGCAGTTAGGGACAACTCTACTGCATTTACGGGAACCGACTATGCGACCGATCCTCCCGGGTTCTTCGCGAGGGAAGTACGCGATCTAGTTTCAAGTACTTCCCAGTCTATCATAAATGAATCAGGCGCCCTAACTGCATGGGATAAAGTCACTGCGATTCAAGATTTCTTAATTAACGGCAATGATACATACACATTCCTCAGGAATAACAATGGCACCACTCCTCTGAGCTCTGGACTTGAGTCAGATTTATCATTTTGGATGTTAAATAACTCATTCGAAGGAAGTTGCGATCAATTCACCTCTCTCTTTGCTGTAATGCTTAGGATGGTGGATATCCCTGTGAGGAAGGTAACAGGATTTTCTGGAGGGTACTGGAACGGTGAAGCATTCGAGGTTTACGGAAAAGACTTCTCTTCATGGGTAGAGGTTCACTTACAAACTAACCAAAATCTTGGAAACGCAGATTTGGGATGGATTCCATTCGAGGCCTGTCCTGCAATGTCTCTTGTCGAGGTTACAGACGAATCTTGGGGCCCATTGTGGTTGGATAGAGACTTGTCAGGACAATCGATATGGATGAATGGCACTCTACGATTTACGGATAATCAGACATCAGTGGAGGGGGTTGGTGTTGAAATGTACCTGATTGAATCGAATATGACTAATCAAATACCTGGTTTGGCAGCCGTTTCTCAGCATCTTGTAGGTACTGCTGTAACTGACTCTAATGGCTCCTTTAACATCACGGGGATGCCTTCTGAAGCTGTCAATCCAGGAAATGCGTCATTAGTCGTTATGACCAAGTCACTCGGTTACGTTGGCCACCAAGGTATTTTCTCAGACTGGAGCGTGAATATCACTGATGACATCACCCTGTCTTTAAGCGAACCCCAACCAGTGACCGAGCCAAAATTAGGAATAGGTGTAAACACTACGATTACTGGTTCAGTTTCACTGGAGAATAATCCATATAATGATATTTCACTGATTGACAGTATGCAGGTTCTGTTGAATTATACCACTTCACAAGATGGTCCTGTCAGCCTGATATCTAGTATCGGCCCCGGAGGATATTTTGAGTTCTCAGTGTTAATTAATGAGAGCGAGCAAGAGGGCCTGATAGCGGCAACAGTTGATTACACCGGCTGGCATCAATACGATCTAAACAATGCATCGGGACCCGTATTCCATATCAGGCCATCTTCGGAAACCATCAATCTCAATTTGACACAGGCTCCTAATCTGACGATTTCACTGGAAGGACAGGGGTTGAACAATACTCTACTGGAGATTAATAGGCCAATATATCTCAACGGAACCGCCCTCAGTAAATCTGAAGTCCCAGAGTCTCTGAATGGTACCCTTACATTGCAAATGAGGAGGTCCGGTACAAATGCCCCCTTTCAAACTCTGAACTCTTGGTATCTAAACGACAGTGACTGGCTATCAAGTCCAGGGCAATTCTCTGTCAATTGGACGTTTCTAGATTCCGAAGTCCCTATTCCTGCAGGACTTGTTGAGATTAGATATCAATATCTGGCAGATCAGCTTTTCGCTAAAGATGAAACTACCGTAGTCGATGAACACGGTATCCAGAGCTACATTGTTTTCAATTATACAATGGCCCCCTCTCCAAAGGGTTCCAAGACAGATATCTTAGTCTCACTATCCGATCACACTGGAGCAGAAATTACTTCATTTCCCGGGCTCTACTCCTTATCTGTGAATGGCACAGAGGTATGGAATGGTTCCGATCCTGATGTTCCCAAGGTAGTAACTTCTTGGACCCCATCAAATCTAACTCCGGCAGGCGACTATCCGTGGGTTCTCAGTTACAATGGCTCCACCTGGATAAGTCCCAATCAAACATCAGATACAGTGAGGATACAAGGTAGGGCATCTCCAATATTCAATCTTGGTACCGAGTGGGTTCCTATGGGCAACAATACTTGGATCTCAGGATCAGTAATCGACTCTGATCTCAACTCAACTGTTTCGGGAAACAATACTTCTGTCTCACTCTTCTTAGATGTCCCCTCCAGTCTACCTCCTGGGCCAGATGGCAATCCTCTCCCTCCCGATAGATACGCCTTGGGTTCAACTTGGTTAGATACCACCAGTGGACAGTACAATATATCATTCTCAATGCCTAGTGGAATAGGTTCAGGCGTTTACCAAGCGGTCCTAGTCCTTGATTTCGCAAAGAACTCGCCCGGGGGCATCCCTTACTTCTACGATCCAGCGATAGAAAATACACTGGACATAGGGATTCAGACAATGTTCGATGTTCAGACTACCAATACTAGTGCAATCGTGGTGGCGGGCGAAAACCTATCCGCTTCAGCTACAGTCAGAGATCTTGAGAGTAACGAGAGACTGTCTAACGCCACTGTAGAAATTTACTTTGATTGGGGTGGTTCTCTTGAACAGCTATTGAATGTCTCTGTCACTGGAAATGACGGCGTCGTTGAATTCCAGTCTCTAATTCCTAGTGACGCCCCTCCTGGCTACTATGACGTGCTGATTCTAGCTCCGGACGACTTGACTGACTCCCTTGATACTCCAGATGCAGGCAGATGGCTTGCCAACCAGAGCTACATGAATCTAACAGTTCAGGTTTCTAGTAGCGTTAGGATAGATAATTCCCCTCTCTCTGAGGTTACTGCGGGTCAGTCATTCCTATTGACAGGTAAAGTGATGGATTCTTTCGATATCAACAGGACAGTTAGTGGTCCTGTCTCAATAGAGGTCTTCTTCCTAAATGATCCTAGTGAGAAGCTCATATCTGGTTTTGCCACCTCGCCCAATGGTACATTTTCCGTTTCCGTTCCTACTGATCCATTGGGTGACGGAGTTTCTAATGGCCTCAAGACAGTTGTAATCAGCGTTGAAAACGGAAGTAGCCCATTCTACTTAACCGGAACCGGTTCAGAATCGGTATTAGTGAGAGGAGTTGTTCAATTCATTGATCGAGTCCCCCTCATAAATACAATCGTAGACAGAGGCTCTTCCATTTCCTTCGGTGCTAAGTTTGTTGAGTCATCAAATAATGACAGGGAAATATCTGGGATGAGCGTGGCTGCAAAATTCCATGATACCTGGATGGCATCGGAGATTTCTTCTACTTCAGGGGGGTATGTGAATTTCTCATTCGATGTTCCACACTCTCACCCACTGGGGGCGATATCAGTTATGCTGATGTTCAATGGCTCCAATGGTACTGAGTCCCTACATACTTCTTTCACATTCATTAATACCATAATCGTCAGATCCCCGACTTCGATATCATTTAGTCCCATTACTGCAAATCCGACTGCAGGGGATTTCATGGACGTATCTGGGAATCTAACCTCAAGTAACGGCAGTGGCATCGTGGATAGAAATGGAAATCCACTTTCGCCAAGCCTAACCTTCCTAATCGACAATGTTTCTACTGGTTTCTCAGTTTCAGGGGGGGCAGTCGATCCGAATGGAAGTTGGTCAGCCAGAATTTTCTTGGAGATGTCATTCCCAAGGGGGACACACAGCATCTCAGCTACTTACACCCCGACAGTAAATTTTTACAGTTCAAGCTCCAATAATGGAAGTTTTGACAGTAGGGGATTCTCAATGATATCGATTATCAACCCAACAGACTTAGATCCAGATGCAAGAACAGTTCGAGGGGATACTTCAGATCTCAATATTTCGATAATGGATAATGCTGGAGAAAATGTCGACAATGTGGAAGTTAAAATCCTAGTTGATGGCCTTCAGACATGGTCAGGATTTACCGATTCAAATGGCCTCATTAATACGAGTCTAGCAACTGACTCAAACAGAGATCCAGGGCCTATGGTCGTGACTGCAGTTTTCGATGGAATAAATGGTACCACTGGATTATCCGGTGACCAGACTTGGACTAGGATAATCATTCTAGCGCCGACTGTCATTGAAGTGTCTGATATTTCGGGCTCTGCCGTAGCCGGGGAGCAAGTAATATTCAGGGGCACACTTCTAGATGAGCACGGCTTACCCTTGCTCGAGGACGGAACACCAAAAGGCGGAGTAGTTCATCTTTCCATAGATGGAATTGACGTCGGACCTCTATATATCGACATTTCTAACTCTACATCGGGATTATGGCAAATCACATACGAGCTTCCATTGGACACTGACTATGGCCAGCATACGTTCAGTATCGAGTTCTTAGGCGGTTTCACTTGGGTTGATCCAATGGGCCAGGGAGACTCACTGAATCCAGAATACTACCTATCATCAATTATCACAACTCCTTTCAACGTAACGCAGACTTCTCAGGTCGTTCTAACTACTCCCCAGGGCGAGATAGACAGAAACGAGCTCTTGCTAATAGAGGGAATCTTAACCGATGGTGCAGGAAGGCCACTCCCTAACAGGGGTCTTGATGCTTACATGAATGGGCAGATGTTGACGTCTCTCAATGTTGATGAAAATGGCTCTTTTAGCCTATTCTTCCCTGTTCCTTCTGATATGCCCCTTGGGCCTAGGGAGGTAACATTATCATTCCAAGGCGAAGAATTCATTCTTGAATCAAACTCTACTACAATATTTACCGTATTCTCTCCCACTATATTGTCAGTCGAAGATCCAGACCCAATAGCAGTCGGAGATGTACTAAATCTTAGAGGAACAGTCAGAGACAATCTTCCAGATGGATGGCTTTCAAATCATTCATTGCAGATTTTCGTAGATGGCATATTGATAGGGACCACGGTGGCTGAGGAGGATGGTAGTTGGCATCTTTCATGGGTGGTTTCGGAGTTCCTAGATGTGGGAGTCCATTCCATAACTGTAATTTCTCCCGACCAAGGCTACTACAGGCAGACTTCTGTAGAAACAAATCTCACAATTGCATACCACACTACTATCACTCTCAATGTCGAGAACAGTGTAGCAACTAGGGGCGGAATGTGGAATTTCACGGGGAGACTCTATGATTCTGATACCTCTGGAAACCCAGGATTGGAGAACAGGAATATTTCATTCTTGCTAGACGATAATGAGATCTTGGTAGTTACAACAGGAATAGACGGGACGTTTTCATTCACGCATGAATTAGGATACTCAATTTCCCGAGGTGCCCACTTAGTATCTGTTAATTTTTATGGAGAGGAGCTTTATCTCTCTGACTCGACAAATACTACTGTTTTCTCAAGGGCTGATATTAATGTGGAAATACTACTAATATCGGATGAGGTTGTTAGAAGTGATGAAACCAGGCCAATAAGAGTTAGAGGTAGGGTGCTGGAAATTGGAGGCGATGGAAATACTATGGAAGAAATGGAAATGTCACTCCTGTGGGAGGGGTCCTTAGAGCCCAATGCAATCATTACTTGGGACCAAGCAACAGGCCAGTTCCTAATTACTTCCAATGCAAAAACGTATATGCCACCAGGCAATTCTGTCTTTACAATAGAAGTAGATCCTGACTCGGAGAGATTCCTGAACGGGGCATCACTAGAATTTGATTTACAGATACTAGTCAGTGTTGAGTTTGAATTTATCCCTGAGTCACTTTTCATCCAGAGGGAACAGACTAAGATTTCTGGAAAAATCAATGTTACCGCTTCAGATGATAATAGGGCCCCGCCTGTAGAAGGCGTTTCCATAACTGCCAGACTTACTAATGATACTGCTACACTCTTTACCGTAGTCGGGATGACAGATGGAAATGGAATATTCGACTACCAATTCGAATCATTCCATGAAGGACACCCACTATGGGATAGGGACTTCTGGGGAGAGCTGAAAGTTGAATTCAGCTCTGACTC
>DALF01000008.1:48158-97303 GCA_002499345.1 Euryarchaeota archaeon UBA170
GATATTATTGATCCAGTCAATGCGACTCAATTAGCTCAGTTCAGAGAAGTCGACATAAACTATCAGGCCGAGGCTTCGGACTCACTTCTAAGGCCTGCAATAATATCCATAATATTGGTAGCATTCTTGATAGGAGTTTCCGCATTAGTAGTTTCCATAAGGAACAAGAAGAGGGCGGCTATCGATGAATTAGCAGGTATCTTTAGCTATACTGCAGAACTTCTAGCCGCAGGAGACGAAGTCAGGGAATCAATATTCAATTGTTATGAAGGACTTTGCAAGATACTGATGAGCAGAGGGTTCCTTAGGAGAGATTTCGAAACAGTGAGGGAATTCGAAATGGCAATTAGGAGCGCCCTTCCGATAAGTGAACAGGCATTACTGTCTCTAGATAGAATATTCGAAGAAGCAAGATACTCTAGTCACGTTCTTGGTGAACAACACAGGGAAAGCGCCCAGATGGCCCTCAACTCGGTACTACAGGAAATAGACCAACTTGAAGAAGTTCCAATAAGATCCAAGGGGAAAATAATTGAGGATTAGTAATTGAAGGTAATCTTCAATATGTCTCCATTCCAAAACGCATCGCCCACAACCGCCCCATCCGGGAGCATGAAAGACTCTACTCTCCCTCCGAATTTTTCCGGCACTACTAGTCTTATGGCCTGCCCAGACTCCGTAGTCATCTTGTGAAGAAGTACATCACCCATAACGAATTTTGATAGTGAAATCTCCAATGCGTTACCAATGGATTCAGCACCTATCGAAGAAACCCCATCTTTGAAGGATCTAATTGAGTCAAAGCCGCCCAATGAATCCATTCCAGTCAGTAACTCTCTTTTCGTAGATTTTTCATGATTATCAATCACTTCCGCCATGTGATCAATACTCGATATGAATCTTTGATGGGAAGATAAGGCGTCAGTATCTAGGCCTACTGATTCAGAGAGTGCCGGGGTTTGGGAGAGATTGCCTTCTTCCATTCTTATCGAAACTCCGGTCCACTCCATGAAGAACGCAATAGATGGTCTGACATGAACCCATTGCTTACTAGATGTCAAAGAATGCCTTTACTCTCTCTGCGGTTCTAGAGGGGTTTGAGGTTTGCATCTTCATCATCGAAGGCATACAATCACTGACTCTTCGCTCTAGAATTCTCTTTTCTAATAGTACAATTATTGCCCTATCCTGCTTCTTCCTTATGGGCCTCCCAAGTGCCTGGAGAATACTATTCACAGCAGGTTGAAGGCTGGCATACTTCCATGCTCTATTCCTATCAAATTTATTTGTGAAGTACTCTATCAGAGCATCCTGTTTGGCACTGGGGGGGGCGAGCGGCAGTCCTATACAGACTAACGCATCTAGGATATTATCCGAGTAGTCAACGCCTTCTGAAAGCTTACCATTTAGTACTCCAAAGATTACAGCACCTCCCATTTCCTTCTGTTCGTAAAGTTTTGAAATCATCGACTCAACTCTCCCCTTACTCATTCGCTGTTCTTCCTTTAGTATTATTTTGCTACTCCATCCCAAATTTTCGAAATCCGAATGTATTCTCTCTAACATGCTATAGCTGGGTGCAAATATAGCTACATTTCCATTTGTGTTTTCAATAACTGCCCTGACATGTTGACCTATGACAGGAATACTTACTTCACGTTCAGTGTATTTACTAGTAACATCGCTAGCAATAAGAACTGGCCTATTCTCTATTGGAAAATCTGATGAATATATTTTGCAAACAGACTTCGTCATTGGTATTCCCAGTATGTCTGAATACATCTCGGGAGGGAATAGAGTTCCAGACATCAAAATCGATCCACGACATCTTTCGAACACTAATTTCCCAACCACGCTAGGATCGAGAAGGTGACAAGTAATACGTGGGCTATCAAGTAGCTCGTCAAATACTAGAGACAATGCAGAACTACTTCTGAACTTGATACATATTTCGAGCATCTCCGCTATTCTTGTACAATCATTCTGCTCTTCATCATCTGCATCCTCCTCTTCATCAATTGTCACAGAAAATAAACGCCTGATCATCAACAAAATTCTAGAAATTTCATCCGTTTCATCGCCTTCCAAGACACCTTCCGTAGCTCTAGAAAATACATCTAAGAAATCTTGAGTAGATATCCTCAAGTCATCTCCCTTAGTTTTCTCATTTTCAAGCTTCTTTTTCTGTAGCCAGTTATTCATGGGTTCTTGGAGGGCTTTAACTTGTTTTTCCAAGCTTTGTACATCCATAAGTTGGCTGGACTCGGGCAATTCAAGCTTAGAATCAATCTTCTCTAAATTTCCCTTGTATTCCTCTATGTTATCGAGAGCCCTTCTAAAAACATCATCGGTAACTCTTCTCTCCAAACCGCTTCTTATCCTATCGGGTAGGTTATGCGCTTCATCTACAATTAGAATAGAATTCTCCAATTCTATGCCCATAGCAGGTAGCGATGCCTCCCTCACGTCCTCCACGAAAACATGATTATAGTCGCATACAAGAATATCTGCATGTCCCGCTGACATCCTAGCCGTCGCCCAAGAGCAAACTTTCCTGGCCCTTCCATATTTTACACTCCAGTCAACATGACGAGGCTGTTCGAGTAGCTTCTTTCTCATATCCGAGCGCCTTGTCTTGCGAGATTCTTCGACAATTTCCCCCTCGCAATTACACCTCCCAGTTGAACGATCTACATATTCGCACATCCCCTCCCTTCCAATTAGGTCGACCAGAGTTATTTTTGGAACACCATCTGGGATTCTCGAATTAATTTTACGAACTGTATCTACTACTATTCGATGTTGTGACTGTCTTCCGGTCATGAAAATTATCTTAGGTCTTTCAGGAGACAGATTGTTGTCAAATGAGGCTTGTAAGGACGATGCGAGTGCGGCTGCTGTTTTTCCTATCCCAGTAGGTGCCGCGGCTAGCAGGAAACCTCCTTCGGAGAGGATATCAATCCCATCTGAGATCATCTCTATCTGAGATTCTCTGACTTCTTCATGGGCGAAAAATATTGCAGAATTATCCGTGGCGCTCCCACTCATATGTTCATCCGTGAAAAGGACGGCCAAGAAGATTGGGTAGTGGCCAATCCCTCTAGAAACTATTTCCAAGAGCTTTCATAGCCCTATCCCTAAGTCCACTAAGGCCATTGAATTTGGGTGCGAGGGAGCCCGTAGGCCCCCCCGCGGTGGTTCTGTGCATCCCATCCTCACACATTTCCCTCGCCTCATATAGCGTTTGAATCATCATTGCTTCTTTCTCTCAGCTCATTCATTCTGGAAGAAATCATATCTGTAACTTTACTGTTTTCAAGTGTAACGTTTCTAATGTGTTCTCTAGCCGCTTGCCTCAAAACCGAATCAGGTTTTTCGCCATGTAATTTGCAGAAATCCCCCATTCTGGAACTTAGTTCAGGACCTAGATTGACCTCTACCTTATCGCCACTAACCTGATGTTCATCAGTGAGATATTTTCTAACTGCGGACCTGATGACGTCAGAACGATTTCTCATTCCATCAAAGCCTACCATCCTATCTATCTCAAGAATATGATCTTCGGGAATTCTAAGGGAGACCATTGGACTGTGACCGGACATAGCGACTACCTACTAGACTGTCGAAAGGGGGAGAGGGTATTAATTGTATCTCATATGAAATACAATTGAATTATAATTATCATCACCAAATCTAGGCAGTTCCATTAATGGGAGGCACGCTCTCGCATGGTCGGGACTCGCATGAAAACAATCAATGACGCAATCCATGGACAGTTCAGGATTGATGGTGTCAGAGAGGAACTTCTCAAAACCCCTGAGATGAATAAGCTAAGCCATATCAAACAACTCGGACTGGCACATCTAGTATTCCCAGGAGCCCATCATACTCGCTTCGAGCATTCCCTCGGCGTATCTCATGTCGCCGGTATGATGTCCGATTCTCTGGGTCTTGATAGTTCGGAGACCGAAGCGGTAAGCGTCGCGGCACTATTGCATGATGTAGGGCACGGTCCCTATTCCCATACATTAGAACATATCTTACACGAGAGAGGAGGTTTGGACCATATGTCAATTACCGAGGGAATTATTCTTGGCGACTATGATGTACTAAGGGATGGCGAAGAATCCTCAATTCAGGAGAGAATATGCGTACCAGAGATCCTTGAGAATCACGGCATAGATCCTAATGAGGTAGCAGGCCTGATAAGAGGTCCTGATGCTAGAGGTTCGGAGAGAAATCTGCTCTCATGGTCAGAAGGGCAGACAGATTTTGTCCAAAATGATAAGACTATGGCTCATCTTGTCCATGGTCCCGTAGATTGTGATCAAATTGACTACCTTCTTAGAGACTCACACTTTACAGGTGTAAAGCACGGAGTGATTGATCATAGAAGACTAATCAGGTGCCTGAAGAGGCACGGAGGGGATATATCAGTCGAAGAAGGCGGTCTACCGGCACTCGAAGGAATGCTCGTAGCCAGAGGCCTGATGTACAGTGCAGTATATTTCCATAGAGTGACTAGGGTCACAGAGGTCATGCTCTCAAGGGCCGTAGAGCGAAGTGAAGAAAACACTCCCGATACCTTCGATCTCCAGAGGAGGGTAGACGCAGAGATTTGGCAAGTAATGCACGAGGCAGGAGATTTCGCTCGAGATATGATTAGAAGACTGAAGTACAGGCAATTGCTCAAAGTTTGCTTATCTAGGAGAAGGCAAGAACTCAATGAGGCCGATGTCGATTTACTAGCAGAGCTTGCTTCAGATTCCAACAAGAGGAGAGAATTTGAAGATGATATTGCCAGGAGGGCCGGTTTAGAGCCGGGTTATGTGGCCATAGATGTCCCTAATATCAAGCTCTTACTAGCCGAGCCTAGAATGTCCCAAGTAGATATAAGAATCGTTGGGGACGATGGCAGGACCAGATGGCTGAGAGAACACACGCCTATTGCCGAGGCACTGAGAAATAGACAGGTCAGTCAGGCCGTATTCTACGTAATGACCCTGCCAGGATTTGAAGGTAAGGTTTCACAAGTATCCGAGAATATTCTATTCTCTTAATTGGTACTTTCTTTAATGCCCAGGTGGATATAATTCAAAAGGGAAAGGCCACTCGCAAAAGCGGCTGATACCTAAGAAAGGAATCTATCAACCGTCGGTGAGTGCTATGGATGGCAGAATTAAATCAGTATATGAGAGCGTAATTGCAAGAGACCCGAATCAGCCTGAATTTCATCAGGCAGTAGAGGAAGTTCTCGACAGCCTTACTCCTGTGATCAAGGAGTATCCGGAGTATATGCCAGTAATCGAGGCAATGGTAGAAGCTGAGCGAATTATACAGTTCAGAGTGCCTTGGTATGACGATGATGGAAATCTGAAAGTAAATAGGGGATTCAGAATTCAGATGAGTAGCTCGATTGGGCCCTACAAGGGAGGCCTCAGGTTCCATCCAAGCGTGAATCAGTCTATATTGAAATTCTTAGCTTTTGAGCAGGTATTCAAAAATAGCCTTACCGGACTGCCTATGGGCGGGGGAAAGGGAGGTTCAGACTTCAACCCAAAGGGGAAGTCTGATTCGGAAGTAATGAGATTCTGTCAATCCTTTATGATGGAATTATGGAGGCACATAGGTGCCAATTTAGATGTTCCAGCCGGAGATATAGGCGTAGGGGGACGAGAGATTGGATACATGTTTGGAATGTACAAGAAACTCGCTAATGAGTTCACTGGGGTTCTTACTGGAAAGGGTAGGTCTTACGGAGGCTCCTTGATCAGGCCTGAGGCCACAGGATATGGACTAGTGTACTTTGCACGTGAGATGCTGGCGACAACTGGTAGATCGTTCAAAGGAGCAACAGTGTCCATATCTGGTTCAGGCAACGTAGCCCAGTTCGCATGCGAGAAGGTTCTCGATCTCGGCGGAAAGCCAGTAACCATGTCTGACTCCAGTGGCTGGATCTTCGATCCGTCTGGAATCGATCGAGAGAAATTAGATTGGATCATGGATCTAAAGAACAATAGAAGAGGAAGAATTTCAGAGTATGCGGATAATTTCGATGGTGTCGAATTCACCGCTTCAGAACCAGAGCCTACTCCAAACGGACTTTGGGGTGTCAATGTGGACGTCGCACTTCCATGCGCCACACAAAATGAGCTAAACGAATCCGAGGCAGAAATGCTAGTCGCGAATGAGGTTATTGCAGTAGCAGAAGGGGCTAATATGCCTTGTACTCCCGAGGCAGTTGAAGTATTTCTGAAGAATGGAATTCTTTTCGCTCCTGGAAAAGCATCCAATGCAGGAGGGGTCGCTACCTCAGGACTTGAAATGAGTCAGAATAGTCTCAGGCTGTCGTGGACACGTGAAGAGGTCGACTCTAGGCTAGATGCCATAATGGTCGATATCCACAAGAATGCATACGAAACCGCAGAAAGATTTGGAATGCCTGGAAACTACGTTGCTGGTGCCAACATAGCTGGATTTCTAAAAATCGCAGAGGCCATGACGTCACAGGGAATGATTTAATCTTCCTCGTTGATAGATGAGAGAAACCTCTTCAGGCGTTCTGTTTTTGGATTATCGATAATAGAAGACTCTCCCGACTCTGCAATTATTCCATTGTCCATGTAAATGACCCTATCTGCCACGTCTCTAGCAAAGCTGATTTCATGCGTTACAACTATCATTGTCATCCCTTCATCAGCCAATCCTCGAATTGTTTTCAGTACTGAGCCAATCAATTCTGGATCTAATGCACTTGTAGGCTCATCAAACAACATTACTTCCGGCTTCATTGCTAGAGCTCTGGCAATTGCAACACGCTGTTTCTGCCCCCCTGACAGATTACCAGGAAAAGCATCCTTCCTATCTAGCATATCGACTTTTTCCAGAACTCCAAGAGCTTCACTTTCCGCGTCTCTCTTGCTCATTTTTCTGACATGTCTCAGACCAAGTGTGATATTATCAATGACTCTAAGGTGAGAAAATAGCTCGAAAGACTGGAACACCATCCCAATACGGGATCTTACATTATTGATGTCAGCTGACGGAGTATTAATCAAATCTCCACGAAGCCTAACTTCTCCTCCTGTTGGCTCAATCAGTCTGTTAATACACCGTAGAACAGTCGACTTCCCACTGCCAGACGATCCAATAATGGCTACTGACTCGCCCTCATTGACATCAAACGAAACTCCTCGTACCGCTTGAACTCCTCCAGCATATGTTTTGTGCATATCTGTGATAGTTAGAACACTGTCCATTTCAGCTCCCTCCGGATATCCCAAGTCCTGGAATCCTGGTCTTATTCTCAAGATACCTTAGGAATAATGCCAGGGTCCAAGTAACAATAAAGTAGGAAATTAAGACCATACCATAGGACCAGAATACCTGAAAAGTAACCGCATTAATCAGTTTGGCCTTACGAGTGAGCTCAGAATAACCTATTACCATTGCAAGCGATGAATTTAGGACTAAATTAACCATCTCATTTCCCATCGGGGGAATGCATATTCGAATTGCTTGAGGCATAATAACAAGTCTCATTGTCTGCATGTAATTTAGCCCTATGCTCCTTCCAGCCTCCATCTGGCCAGAGGGAATCGCGGAAATAGCTCCACGTATTGTCTCGCATTGGTATGCACCTGAGTTCAGGCCTAATGCAAATATTGCACTGACACAGGCTCTGTTAGAAAGGATATCATCCCTGAGGAAAGTTAGTATGAAATTACTAGAGTCCTCTAACATTTCTGCTCCAGGGTCTCCAATTAACGCGCCTATCTGAACTCCAAAATGTATGAACAAGAATTGGACAATAAGAGGAGTATTTCTGAAAATATCAGTATAGATAGTTGCAATGAAATTTAGAGGTCTTATGCCCCAAGGATTCCAAATAATCTCTTTACCTCGAATGTTGTAGTGAGATTTTTTATATTCCCCATTCGCAGAAATGAGGAGTATCCCCAGTAGGAAGAGGCTTACTCCAAGTATTAGAAATAGGAAGTTTTCGAATTGCAACTCCCCAGTAATTCCATCAGGATTGATAATTCCAATCGGTGCGTAAATATATTCCCAGCCATCTAGTCCAAGATTCTGAATTATCGGTACTAGATACCGAAGTAAGGATAATCCAATAATAGTAAAAATGACTCCTGTAGATTTGATTACTACCAAACTCCTCCTCTGAGAAATTTCTTTGAGAGTGGTAGGTGATGTCTTCATCATCGAGAGTGATATTCCGAGAAAGAATCCTAGAAAGATTCCAAATATTACTATGTTAATGGTAGCATATAATCCCTCTATCAACATCCCCTTTGAGTAGTCTACAAAGTTTCCAAATTCTGAGAAGTCCCTGACCTCAAAGCCAACCTGTTCATCCTCTCCAGATCTCTCGGTCAAAAGCAGGGAGCCATCACTGCCTACGGCTACCCCGTTGAAGCCATCCAGCATAGCTATGTCATTGAATGATGTTGAGTTGCCTAGGGGTATCATCTGCCTGGATACTATATTTCCTCCGTCTTTACTCATTGAGAGGTAACCATCGTTTCCAGAAAGAAGAAATTTATTTGTTGTAGCAATCTCAATGGACGTAAGATTTACTCCGAGATTAGCCGAACCTCCTTCTGACTCAAAATATTGCATATTCCAGAGAAAACCTACTGCAGTGTTAATCTCTCTCGAAGACTTCAGAATTTCTCCTTCATCGGTAATTGCATATGCCCTAATTTCACTGAAGAACTCTATGTCTATTATCCTCGATGATGAAGCTTCAGTGGGGGCATCTCTATAATCCCACGAAGAACCTCCATCATCGGAGAATAGAATTGTTCCTTGCTCGCCGACAGCAATCCCTCTTTCAGAATCCAAGAAGGATACGTCTAGGAGATCTTCTCCCGAAACTGAGCGATCACTCCATACTTGCATTTCATAAGTCCAAATAGAACCATTTCCGCCAACGATTACTGCCGCATTATCGCCAGTTAGGCATGCGCCGTAGACCAGTTCATTCCCAATATCTAATGAAATATCTGACCATATTATTTCATTTCCCGACTTAATTAGAATCGTACCATCTTCACTGGCGGCTAAGAACGAGCCATAGCCTGAATCTGATATTGTCAAATCCGAAGAAGTGAGCGATTCGCCCGCCTCCCAAGATAGGCCTCCGTCATTGCTCGATATCATAGCTCCATTTTCCCCGAAAGCCCATACCTCGCTCCCCTCGGACTCTACAGAGTAAAGATCAGCTAATGTACCGCTGTCGACAATGTCCCAACCACTTCTATACTCTTGAGCGTTTGCCGGTACGGATAGGACTAGCAATATTGCCAATGCAATCGAAAAATAGCCAATGAATGCCAGATGAGGACTTCTCTGATTGCCAGAATTCATACTTTCAATCATCCGCTCCCCATCACTTGGCGAGGTTCTTGGGATATAGTCCCGGCGGTGCTGAAAGATCTGATTGTCTTTCAGTAATGTTCATCATCATCTTTCCCTTCCTTGTAACATGGTAGGCATGCTATACAAGGGCAAAGTCAAGGAAGTATGGAGTACGGAAGATCCGGATATAATAGAATTTAGGTATACGAATCAGATTAGCGTTTTTGATCAGATTATACCGAGTTTGGTCCCAAGAAAGGGAGAGAGCCTAAACAGGACTTCTTGCCATTGGTTCAAACTTGTTGAAGAAGCCGAGATATGTGAAACCCATGTTATCCAAATGAATGCACCAGACAGAGTTCTAGCACGTCGATTTGAAGTAATCAGGGAGCCGGGGAAAATTCCCCAAGATATGGAGAATGTTTTCGTCCCCCTAGAGGTTATTTGTAGACACTACCTTGCTGGGGGAGGTTGGAGGAGATATAATCGGGGTGATGTCGGTCCAGAGGAATTCGGATTTCAACCCGGCACTGTTCTATATGAAGGTATCAAACTTCCAAGTCCCTATCTGGAAGTTTCTACTAAATTCGAGAAATTCGACAGATTGTTAGATCGTAAAGAGGCGCTAGAAATCTCCAATCTAAAAGAGGAGGAGTTCGACGCTATCCTTGATATTGTTGTGAAGATAGATGAAATTATTCATAGGGAGGCATCTAAGAGAGGACTCATTCACGTCGATGGAAAGAAAGAATTTGCACTTGGACCTGGACGGGTCCCGGTTCTAGTGGATTCATTCGGAACTCTGGATGAGGATAGATGGTGGGCAGCAGATGATTATGAGAACGGTAAGATTGTGTCATTGTCCAAGGAGTTTGTTAGGGAACACTATCTTTCAACAGGCCATTATAAGCAACTTTATGATGCCAGAGAAGCAGGCACTGTAGAGCCTCCTATACCCGCTCTTCCAGATGAAATAATTGGGCAAACTTCAGAACTTTATGCCACTATGTTCGAACGCCTAACCGGTCAAGAGTTCTAGCTATGAATGCCTTCTCATTAGGACTCCGCACCTCTTCCTTTGAGCGGATCTAAGCATTGCGAGCAAGAGTCTGAAGGCATAGTCCACGCCACCGTCCAAAGGCTCTTCTGAAAGCACGGTCCACCTCCCAGAGAGTATTGCGCTACGTAACTCTGATACTTCTCCTGTGTTCAACCATCCTAGGAGAGTCAAACCTCCAAAACCCTCTCTGAATCCAAACTCTCCTAAGTTTTCTTCAGACAACCCGTCAGTTAGTTTGAATAGTAGATCATGTAATAATGTCATATCTCCTTTCTCTCTAGTATTATCCAAGAGGTAGGTCACGATATTTCCATCACCATAGGGGAACCTTCCCAGCCTTTCCTTTCCAGAGCTGGAGTCTATTGAGTCCGCCCTCCGTCCCTCAGAATCTAATTCTCCTATGGACAGGTATAGTATTGTGGCAGGGTCAAAAATAGGTTCACTCCCTTCTTTTAGATTCTGAATATCGATTGAATGGGGGCTCGCCTTCTTCAATTCTTTGTGATCGCCTCCCAGAGATGTTAGTATTGCAGGAATGATGTCTAGTGGGTCATTCACTATCGGATCAAATGTATGGAAACTAGGAAGATTAGAATTTATGGACATCTTCTCACCACTACTTTTCAGATCTCAGACGATTAAGGCGTTGTTCAAAGCTATCGAGTAGGTCTTCTTTGCCTTCCACTGGTACTTCTCCTCCTGCCTCTTTGGATACTTCTTCCGGTGGTCTTGGAATCTCTTCCTCCTTGCTTATTTTATCATCAAGATCCTTCGCCTTCTTTGTCATATTGGCCTTCTTTTCCAATGCCCTTTTCTCTACAGCTTGCCTAGTCTTCTCCATCATTTCTCTGCTTTCTCTGAAATTCTTAGCCATCCATGCGAAAGCTATGGAAATCCCAATCACCAAGCTAGCCGATGCTAATGCAGTACTAGAGTCGCTGAAGCCCCCCTCTGACTCATCTGACCCAGATAGAATTATTCTCGCCTCATCATCGGAAGGATTTGAATCTACATCCCAAGGGAAACCACAACTAATCTTAGCCACTAATTCCACTCCATCTTTGACATCCGGCCTATCTATGGTAGGTCTGGGCGCTAGAGCACTAGATTCTGACATATCGACTATGTATTCTGCGGTAAAGGCCCCCGCTTCAATGTCAATCACACATATCGACCCATCTAAGATCTGATGATTCTCCCTCTTGGTTAGTATTGATACTTCTTGATCCTGTCCGGTACCTATAATTTCCAATCCAACCAGTCCGACATTCCAATCAGTTCTTCTAACTTCGAATGTGCTACTATCCGATGAAAACTCAATTCCTCTCGAATCAATGGCCCTAATTGTCAACTCGCTCCTCCCCGGTAGAGGGTTCCATTCATCTGCACTGAGATTTAGCATTCCAGAAGACTCTCCAGCCCCCAGTGATCCTGAAATCGAGTCCAGCATATTACCCCGATCATCAGAAAGAATTAGGGTATATGCAAATTTATCGCTCCCATTCATTATTGTGCAACTAGCTTCAACAGAATTCACACTCCCTCCTAAAGAACAACTAGCCTGCCTTAACGATGGTTCGGACACCCAAGATCTATACTCGAGTATTGTGGATGGATTAACACTCAGGCTCCCATTTCCACCTGTGTAGGAGTCCCATAGCCATCCGCCCGCATCACTCCACTGAAGTGGCCCGTTTGCAGAATCAATTACGGTGCTATCCGTACTGGTTCGATGTATTCCCAATACATAGCCATCACCCGAGGTCGAGATAATCACCGGACTTGAGGACCATGAGTGACTCTCTTTCCTGGTGTCTATTGAGATTTCTCTTTGGTTGCCTTCAGAGTCCTCGGCCAGGATTCTAATTGTCTTAACATCGCCATTCCAGTTCTCATCGGGTAACAGCTCAATCGGAATGCCAGAAATCTCCCCGACTCCCAGTATGACATACTGATCTCCAGAAATCTCCCAACCTAGTGGCAGGCTAAGTATCTGAATTGAAATTGTACTCGGTGCATTCCCTAGATTCTCGATAAATGCTAGCGGGTAGCCGCCATCTTGACTAACGACCCAATCTCCCTGCCCAGACAAAGAGAAATCATGAGTTACCGCAACTCTCAGGGGGAATACAATTTCGGATAATCCGCTGGAATCACTCTCCTTGATCCTAAGGGTCAGCTCAACTGCTCTTCCATGTATTGAGTTACTAGGTGGGGTAATGTTGATGGTCAGGGGGGCACTAAATCCAGGATTTATCACCGGCATCGCAGATATATTTCCGATTTCCCAACCCTGTTCTCCTGATACGAACATGGAGATGTATGGGCGACTTGGAGAGTTCCCCGCCTGTAATACTGAAAGTGTAATTTCAGAGCCTTGAGGGTCCACTTCCAGGTTAGCCTGATCAATTAATGCATTCCATGAAGGAACATGGCTGGAAACCACCGAAAATGAGAATGTTGTAATTTCTTGGCCCTGTGCTGTAGCAGTAACAATCACATCCGCTGACGACCCGCTCCATGCATTTGGAGGTATACTAGTATTCACCTTAATAGTCCCAGTTTCGTTTACTCCCAGATTAGAAATTGTGCCCCCGCTCGAAATCCATTCTGTTGAGGAGTCGCCGCTCTCCAGAGAAGTTGTGACCGATGTTACTAATGTCAAATCGTCTACTAAATTTCCAACATTTGTTACTAGGACATCCAATGAAATTGACCCTCCAGGTTCGGCTTGGAATGTTTCCCCGTCTGCATGAATATCCCCGGACCCACCAGTCAAGAATGGATAGATATCCCACTGATGATCCTGTCTGGCCTCAAAGATTATTTCGACAGTGGAGAAAACATTGGAATCCCCTTCGGATTGCATCGTAAATGAAACTTTCAGTGGTACTCTGGCAGGGGTATTCTCAGGCAGGAGGACAGTTACAGGCACGGTAGTTAGGCTGCCAGCGGATAAGGATACGATTTCTCTCGAAAATGACACATGAACTCCTGGGTCTTCTGTGATGTTCTCATCTAGTATTACGGAAAAATCTAGACTGAATGAATCGTCGCCGTTTCCAGGGTTCTCCAGTCTCAAGACTACCAGTGACTCATCATCGACCTCCACTAGGAATGGCTGATCATTAGGGGATGAGATTACCATAGATGACCTGAATATCTGGAGTATCTCCAGAGACAGCCTTAGTGAATGCGATGACGACTCTTCACTATCGCCTTCGAAGTAGTGAAACGCGGGGGCCGCATCATTTGGAAGGTCCAATGACAAAATTCCCATTCCACTTCCACTAGAAATATTCATTGTAAGAGTATCTCCATTTATACTCAGATCTCCCGAGGCGTCCCATGACCAACCAGTCTTTGCCATTCCAGCCGATGAGAGGGACCATGAAAGAAAATTTTGCCCAACGGGGGCATTAGCTTCCACAATCCACTCGAGGCCATCGGAGGGGACATTTCTGATGTGACTCCTACTAATCACCCCTGAAGCTATGAATGTCAAATCAACAGTTTGACAAGCCTCATTTCCATCAACACACAGTGTCAGGGAAGTTTCAACATAATCCCCAATTGATACTGCCTGCTGATTATCATCTACCAAGGGTACATCAAGATAAGCCTCCAGTATCAGTCTCTCCCCTGGATCAAGAACCAAAGCGAACCTCTCATCGCCCTCTTCATCAATTAATCTTAGGTCACTCCCCCACAGTGTATTTCCCCAATCCAAGGAGATCTGATTCTCCACTGCATTCCCAATATTTTCTACAACAATCCATGCTCTAGCGGAATCGCCAACTAATCCGTAGCCTGAGCTATATGATGCACCCTCTGGGCCTCTAATAGAAAGTCCCCTGGTCCTATTGGCTTCAATGGGAAGTATTGACGAAACACTAACGTTAGAGTCACTGTCTAGGGACATTGTCAACCCAAGAAAACCCGAATCCGAGCCCATGGCATTGGAAGGCGCGGCAATCTGGATCAACGGTGACCAAGACTCTCCAGTTGCAATCTGAACGCCGTTACTGCCTCCCGGGGTAATATCCTCCCAGGTCCATCCCGAAGGAAGTTGCGTTCCATCTATTTCCAAAGACCAAGCTCCCGCCAGCCTCCCTGTGGATCTAACTGCCGGATTAGCTTCAATTGCCTCTCCCGGACTAACTCTCAGAGGCTCTGAGGAAATTTCGAATGTAACATTGTACGTGGGGATTATAGACAGTGTCTTGGAGAACACATCATTATCTTCCCTTGTCTGAGTCAAATTAGAAAATGGGTCAATCTCCAATGTAAACTCATGGTCTCCAAGTGGGCCTGACCATTCAACAGAGAAAGATTCGAAAGATCCAGTTCCGGAAGGAGAAACAGGTTGCATTGACGAAAAACGCTCCCTTCCTATCTCTATTCCGTCCGCATACAGTACCGCATCGATATCTGAATCGGGATTACCAGTTCCAGAATTCTCAATGAATGCTGAAATCTGAACATTCTGCCCCGGGTTGGGCGAAGTCGGATCGAATTCAATTCCTCTTCCGTCAAGTAGAGGTCTAATATCGGGGCTCTCGAGAGAAACCACAGTAGCTCCGATGACCACGTCTAATGTATTATCTCCATCAATATCCGCTAACGAAGGGGATGACCATGTCCGCTGATTTAATTCCAGATCATCCGTCCAATCCGTTCCGATAGCCGATCCAGTACCTTGTGCTCCATCGAAGCCCCAGAGCGATCTCCCATAAGCCACAAGCAACTCTGGCTCATCAGTTCCATCGATATCCATCCAAATTGGTTGAGAGACAGCAATCTCATCATTCGGGGTACCACTGCTTTGCTCCAAATCACGATACCACGCTTCATTTGGGCTCGATGTATCCGTATCATCTACACAGCCAGTAATTCCATGTCTTGCAGTAGTGGTCTGCCACCATGTTATCCAGCACATCCTATCATGGTCTCCGTCTCCATCCGTATCAATGGGTAGCGGAGGAGAATCAGCATAACCATTGGGAGATCTGTAAGTCCATATCTCGGAGCCGTTAGCGACTTCAAGGCCCCTGTATTCTGCCCCATCTAGGTATCCGGAGGAATCTCCATCTGTAGGAATAGTCACAATAATCTCAGGACTGCCATCTTGATCTAAATTAGCTACAACGGGTCCAGGGAGTCTGATATGGGGGACGTTGGAATCACCATCTAGGTTGCCCAGTGACTTCCCGTCCCAACTGGGATCTCCACTTGATGAGTCTAGCTTCCATAGCCACATGGCCCCATTCGTCGACTCAGTTGTGGTCAGCATCACGTAAGCTGTATTATCATCAGTTTGAACAAATACTGGATCAGATCCATGACTCCCATATCTCAAGTTCTTGTCCCATATCTTCGTTGGCGAGCCAGATGATGGGAGATTGATGGCGACCACCTGAGGGGAACTATCGCCCTCACTAATGGCTGAGATGACCAGTTCAGCGTCACCATCCAGGTCTAAGTCGGCTAGAAGTGGCTGCGAGGTTGGCTTGTGACTTCCCCAAATGCTTCCAGTGTAAGGTCCCTCTTCACTGCTTATCATTAGGTCCGGATCCTCCCAATTCCAGAGTAATTGACTTTCGTGAGAGCCACTTGACGACCACCCAGTTACGTCACAGACAAGCACGGGGGACCATGCGTCCACTCGTAATGTTACATCACTCCCTACTGTCACATCGTATACAACGATAATTTCAGGACCGCCGGAATCATCAATATCGACGATCATAGGAGATGCTTTGATTGTCTCAGTTTGCCCCAAGTTTACTTCCCAAGCTAGATCAGAGTCTTCTCCTTCAATTATTCTAAGGTAGCTATCCCCCGAGGACGATTCAGTCTGAACGATCACAGTGTAGAGAGAGCTCCCTCCACATCTTTCTTGAGATTCCGAATCAACAAGTAGTGAACCGCTAAAATCTCCAATGGGTGTGCCAAGCGAGTCTGTACCAAGATCATTGTTGCCATACTCCCAGTTAATCACGGGGTCAATAATAGAGGATAGCGAGCCAACTCCTCCGGCAGGGTCGTGCACAGGGCTGGAAGACATTCTTCCAGGCGTTCTCCCAGGCTGTGGCCATGGTTGCCCTCCGTCGTCCCAAGAATCTACAATGCCCGTCATGGATTTTGAATTGTTCTCCGACTCAACCATCACAGAGTCCCCCTCCAAAATCAACGGATAGAAAATTACGAGAGACATTATTGCAGAAATAATCAGGGCCCTCCGGCCTTTGGCCTGTCCACTCGTCCTATCATGAGATGCCATCAGATTAGCGGATGGTATTTGTAATACTCTTGAACGTTCGCACCATATTCTCTCTCAGACCGTAGGTCTGAATGATTATTGCCGTTAGCCGACATATCTTTGCATCCGTTGCGCTTATACCGGAGAGGCAGCTCGCCGTAGCACGGACTTCTCCTCCAGAGGCTCAGCCGATGAAGGACGGGAGGGATATCCCACCCGTCCTGGCAAACCTTGGAGAGGTCTGTTTTGGAGGAAAAAAAATGTACAGTATTGTAGAGCGACAGGACACTATTCGTATTCCTGCAGAGTATATCAGAGAAGGACAAAGTCTAGTTGACCACATAGATAGTCTTGCCAATGATGCCTTCGAGGGGCGATTTGATATTGACGAGAATTACACTGTTTTAACTTTCGACCACAAGCCGGTGGGAAGAGGCAAAATAATACATGGCGACGGGGCAATTTACCAGGCAGTCAGCTTCAAGGCACTTCTATTCAATATGGAGAATAACGAAGTTGTGGATGGATATGTATCTGACGTTTCTGAATATGGGGCATTCGTTAGGATTGGTCCTGTCGAGGCATTACTTCACAAGTCTCAGATTTTAGATGAGCCAATTCAAGTGAATATGGGCATAAGAAGAATAGAGGGGTCTCAGTCAGGTAAGCACATCGAAGAAGGTTCCCATGTTAGATCTAGGGTAGTCTCTAAAGCCATAAATCAAAATGATCCTAGGGCTAGTAAGATCGGTCTAAATTGTAAGATGGACGGACTCGGAGCCGCCGATTGGATTAAGGAGAATGAGTAGAATGCCGAAGCAACCATTTGCATGTGGCGAATGTAATCAGATTCTCCCTGAACCAGAGAATAAAAAGGACCCTGTAATATGTCCTCACTGTCCAAGTTCACCTGTGACTACGGACTGGCAAGGATTTGTGGTAATTCTCAATCCTAGTAGGTCCGAAGTTGCTAAGAGACTGAATATTACTAGGCCGGGAAATTATGCCCTCAAAGTCAACATTAGGTAGGTGAAGAAATGCAAGTAATTGATAGAAAAGACAACCCATTGCTAAACAGGGTCGAAATTAGATTTGTTTGGAATCATCCAAATTCGCCTACCCCTGACCTTTCACAGATGATTGCGGCCGCCGCTAAGGCCGAACCCGGCGCCAAAGAAGATCTTGTTTTCATCAAGGACGTTTCTACAAGGTTCGGAATGCCAAGAACAACCGGACTAGCACTAATCTACTCTTCAGAGGAAGCATCTTCAATCGAGCCAAATTTCATCGTAAAGAGACATAAGAGAGTTAGAGGAGATGAATCATCAGATGAAGGGGGCGATGAGTGATGTCAGACAGCCCAAATGCGAATTCAAAATGGTCAAAATACAAGATTGAAGAAGACAAATTAGTGCGAGCTGACTTCTGTCCCAATCCTACATGCGGCCCAGGCATTTTCCTAGCTGTTCATAAAGATCGTAAGTCATGTGGCAAGTGTGGATATACAGTTAAGATCGAGTGAACATCGCTCCCTATTTTTCATCTGGTAACGTGCCATCTCCGAATAATCTACTCCAAGAGCCGCTATTCGTCAGTACTTTATCCCCTAGAAGTGAAACCCCCACCTCGCTCCTTTGGAAGATACTCAGTTTGTCGTTTGAAAGAAAACCATCATGGCGCCATCCCGTCCACATCCATCCTCCTCCATGGGGAAAAGCATCCATTACCGGCCCAGGAACTTTGAAAATTACCGGCTTCGAAACCAAGTCATCTAATATGGCCAGTTTCTTCCCGTTTAGCATTATTATCCACCCTGAATCTTGGTCGAATCGAACATCATGAATTTTTTCTGGAAGATTTTGTAAAATACCATTATCCATCTCATGCCCGGTAACTATGGAGATGGCCGAGTATCCTCCTGATGATGAGAAGACATAGACCTCATCTTCCCTTCTAACTATGGAAACAATCGAATCCAGCCCAACAAGATCTTCCAGCTCTCTCCATCTGGGGTAGGGAGATCTCCAGATTTCACTGGCATTCCTGTCAATCATATAGATTCCAGAACCAAGGCATGCAAAAACGATATTTTCTTCTACACTGCACATAGCAACAGGCTCGGACTGAAGCTCTCTGGTCCAAGTAGCAGACTTGCCGATTGATTGATCAGAGTCCGCATTATTTAGATTATCAGATTCCAACCCAGTAGAATCCCATTCTCCCCCTAATGGAAAAGCTCCCATGTAGGCCTTTCTCAAATTCCTATCTACCCATGAGCCAATCCAACTGTCCGAAGTAACCACTCCGCAAGATGCCACTCCCGGGAATGGGCACATTACTGTTCCATTTATGTCACCTTCATGGTTGATTTTCACAGTTTGCCCGTCCGAGCCAACAACTATGCAATCCTCTATGCCCTTGTCGATCCTAATGGGATTGAATCCCAGAACGCCTTCCATATTGATTGTGCGTCTTGACACTACTGCTTGAAGGTGTGGCTGTAATATTGAATACTTGACTCTCCTGCGAGAGGTATGACAACTCTGATTCTGTGTTCCGAATCCGATGATGCCTCAGTCAATCTCAGGGACTCGTTATTGCGAGTCTCTAAGTGGGGTTCAGAGGAGGTTTTTACTCATGGACGCCTAATCAGAAATCAGATTTCTGATGTTCATATTCTATCTATAGAGAAAATACATATCAATGCAGACTCAATAGATATGATTCACGAAAGAGAGGTAGGCTGCGGAATTGACGAAGTCCTCGTTCTTTCCAGACATGTTTCTTCAACCAATACGCCCGCAATAACTTTGCATGCCATTGGTTTACCGGGCATTTATCCTATCGGATTACCTGGGAAATCAGGAGGAATAAATGGAAAAATGGTCCCTCCATCGCCAAGGTTTGCCTTATTTTATAGAGAGATGGTGAAACAGGCTAGAAAGGAAAAATTGGATGAACATTTCGATCTTACTCTGGAGGCAACTCATCACGGGCCAGTTTTGGAGGCCCCCACTCTTTACATCGAAGTGGGCTCTACAGAGCTAGATTGGAACAGAGAAGACGCGCTCAATCTATGGGCCAGAGTAATTTGTAATGTACTGGGTCTTGAGGGTAGCACCCCTATGGGTGATTGGAAAGGTAAGGGAGATGTCATGATAGGGCTGGGAGGGGGTCATTATGCACCTAGGCACAAAGCCGTAGTGGAGAATGGAAATATTTGGCTGGGGCATATTTTAGCTGGGTATTCATTAGATTTCGATGCGCCGAATAGAATTATTGGAGGTAAATCACCCATTATCTGGCAGGATTCTATTATTTCAGCAATCGAATCTACTAAGCAGGCGTTTCCTGGAGGGGATATCTTTGTCCATCTGGATCGAAAGTCTTTCAAAGGGTGGCAAAGAGATTTGATTAAGAATTTCCTCACAGAAAAAGATATACTAATTCGTAGAGGGAAGGACATCTCTCAAGAGTAATCGTGAAGTCTCGACTCCCCTTCGGACTATTTGATGGCGTTGTTAGGGAGACTGATAGTTGCAACAATGCCACTGGCTCCAAAGCCAATAGTTCGTATGGTAGCCAGTAGATACGTAGCCGGGCCTAAATTAGAAGATGCCATTTCAACAATGATAAAGCTCTCCTCAGAGGGGGCGTGTTTCACTGTTGATGTTCTCGGTGAGGAAATTACTTCAATGGCGGAAGCGAACTTCTTTATCGATGAATATTCCCAATTGATTGACTCGATAACAAAAAATAATATCAATGCGCATATTTCGATTAAACCTACAGCTTTCGGACTATTGATTGATCAAGAATCAGCTTTCGAAAATATTCTAAATATTACAAAAAAAGCTTCCGATAATGATATTTTCGTCAGACTCGATATGGAGGACAGCCGAGTGACCGATTCTACAATTGAATTGATGACTAGGATCAGATCCGAGGGACTAGGGAATATAGGGGTAGTCCTCCAGGGGAGACTATTTCGAACTATCTCGGATATAGAAAATATATGTGAAAAACTAGGCCAGCAATCAGACTTTAGAATTTGTAAGGGAATTTATCTTGAGCCTAAAGAAATAGCCCATACTGCATATGGTGATATCGTCGATTCTACAAACAACGCCATAGGACATATGCTGAGAAATGGAGCCTATACCGCAATTGCTTCACATGACTATCCAGTGATAGAAAATTCTCTGTCACTATTGAAGAAGTACGGCCTCTCTCCAGATAGCCCACCCAACTCATTTCCCGGCAAGGGGCCGGGATATGAATTCCAGTTCCTGCTGGGAGTTCGGGGAGATTTGAGGAGACGACTATCATCAGAAGGCCATCTGACCAGAATCTATGTTCCTTATGGGCTACAATGGTATGAATATGGAATAAGGAGATTGAAGGAGAATCCAGAAGTTGCAACACACGTTCTCAAAGCCCTCCTCATGCCATGGACAAACAGGAGATAAGCTAACTCTTTACAACCGGATGAAGATACATTCTTCGTATATCGGCAGCAACTCTCTTTCCTCTCAATGTTCTGCCCTCTCCGGTATGAATGGCCCTAATCCTCCATCTACGGCCATCTATCTTCATCACAGTTCCGCAAGAGAACTCCTTCTCGGGGTCGCAATCAATGGCTGAAGCAGTACTATTTTCCCCGTCTGTAAGGGTAATCTTGACTGTGCATTTATTCTTATTTACCGCCCACATTGAAACTATTTGTTCGGCTTTACATGATTTAACTGACATCTTATCTCCGATCTCTATCCTCGTAATGGACCAGAAAGAATCGTCTCTTTCGAATAAATTACCAACTGAAATAACCTCACTAGAATCAGACTCAACAAATACCAATGAGCTTTCAGATCCATCTGAAAGAGTAGTCTTGATACTAACGGACGAACTTGGCCTAAGATTCAATAGGTGAACCTCAGAACATTCGAAGCATCTCACCAATATATCTTCTCCCTTGCCCTTGGAAACCCTTTTCAGAATTTCATGCTCAGTCATGCCCAAACATCTAGGACATTTAGTGACATCAGCGATAATCTCGTCGTCGTCGCCTACCCCGCCCATGCCTATCCGGTCCGAATGAGTCTCTTGAAGGCATCCTCGCAGACCAATCTTGAAAAATGATGCTTCTATCGCTGTTCATGACATCTGCCAACGGTGGTTTCGGGTTGCCCCAAATGTCTGAAAAGGAGATGCTGGAAAGACTGCTTTCTGAAGATTCAGATATGACCAATTCTGAGTCTCAGATAGCTTCTTCCATAGGTGAACAAATGCTCCTAATGGGGCTCCGAACGATGCCTCGATCTCTGAGGAGTAGGATAAGGGATATCGTCTCAAGGGTCCCACTCGGAAATGCTATCTTAGTCGGAGGGGGAATAGGACATCTTTCAGCATGGCTATTCGATCTTTGGTGTGGCGACCCCTCCAGTCAAGATGATGTAACCCGTGAAAAGCCAGACTCTTTTATCATCGTTGAAGAAGGTGCTAGATTCGGAGTGATTATCGACAGACTAATCAGAAGATACAATGCAGAAACATGGTCAAGAGTAATTGCCAAGCCATGGACTGAATTAACGGCAGAAGTAACTAGTTGGTCCGCTGCTTCCGCTTCATTGCCATCTTCGGCGAGACCTAGTGATATTCCATTGCCAGTTTCTCTGGTGATAATAGATCTACCAGACTCAGAGAGGCCGGCCGCTTCTTCTTCTGCATTCAATATACTTTCTCCGGGGGGGATAATGATAGTCCCGGAGCCTGAGGTTCCAACTGGTGATGTCGGGGTTCCGAGAGAGGGGGACGATCCCACAGAGGCTCAGGCGAAGGTAGTCGCATTCAATCAATGGATTTCATTCATCAAAGAAGTAAGTACCAATCATTCGGTATCTTTCGTCGAATTATCAGGAGGGACGCTGGCCGTCATTCGACGTGTTGCTTGAAATTCCTGTATGTATTTGATTTGAATATCTCTCAAAGACACAAGATCAGAGCTTCTAATGCCTGACTCTGAGCTAGAATTTTGAGTTTCATTGATGAGTAAATCCAACCTTAGTAACCCGTACCCATAATGATCGTCATGATCTTCTTGATTTTCTTTCATCTCCGAATTCTGTGAAATCATCATTTTCAGATTAGATATTGCAGTGCCTCCCCCTTGCTCCCCATCTCTTTTCATTTCAGGATTCGCCTCCAAGAAAATTGCTATCGAGCCTGAAACCCATGCAGTGGCGGCCGAGGTTCCGCTTGACCATCCCCACCAAGTTCCACTACCCGTCGCACTCGCCATCAAAATCGGGACTTCATGCCCAGGTGCGACGATTTCGGGCTTCTTATCGGGATCTTGTCTCGGGAGTATGGGATTGGGCCATAACCTTCCATTGTTATCCCCTTCTGAACTTCCACTCCAGATAGAGCCAGTTCTAGTTACTGCCCCAACACAAATCACATCCTCCACTGAACCGGGCGACTCCACATCGCCGTCATCATCTTCCCCATCGTTTCCGGCCGCCGCCACAACATAAACGCCCAAATCTATTGCATTTTGCACAGATTCTTCTAATTGATCAGTGGTAAAAAATCCCGCTCCAAAGCCCTGATTTCCTCCCAAGCTAAGGGAAATAATATCCGCATCCTCCTCAACACACCAATCCACCGCCTCGGCAATGGTCGAGTCAGTTCCAGATCCATCATCTGAGATAGCCTTTGCTATGAGCAAATCGGCCTTTGGGGAAACTCCATTTAGCCCACCATTAGATGCAATAATGCCTGCCATAGCTGTCCCATGCCCTTCGTCATCATAAGGCGAACCAGAACCGGAAATAAGGTCATTCCAAGCTACTATGTTCGTATCTTCCAGATCGGGATGGGTAGTATCTATTCCCGTATCTACAATACAGATTTTTACTCCACTGCCTTCAAACTCCCCAATTCTATCTAACCCAGTCATCTCTCTGTATTCGTCCTCCCACAGTTCCAGGGATGAAGGCGGCCCACCGAATGTGACATCTGCAGTCTGGTAGACGGCCCATAGCGATATTATCAAAATACTGAGAAGAACTACCAGCGATGAAACTATTTTAATCAGCAAATTTAGAGATGAATTGACGAAAAATGACACATCATCCTCGATTTCTTCCTCAGACATAATATTCACTCAGGGATTATCTATTACCAAGCATCAGTCTTTACGAAGTGACTAGTTGCAGAAGAGCTACTTCCACATTTCTCACAGTTAATTCTAAGTGGCAGAATTCTGGTACAGGAGGAACAAGGTTCCCCCGGTATCCCCCAGCCTGAACATTCTGAGTCAGAGCAGTGAACTTCTATCCTGCCACCCGGCCTCTTGATGACTGGGGTCTCAGCACCGCAGACCGGACAAAGACCTTGCAGAGTCTCTTCTCTACTTACAGTAGATACGCCAGCGACCTCCCTTGCTCTTGATGACTGAATTGTATGGTCGCCCCCTCCTAGCATGAAATGAGGATACCATACAATATGCATCAGCAGGAAGAATGAAACAATACCAGAGGCGACATAAATTACTGAAATTCCAAAAATACCTCCTTCAAAAGGAGGCCTCTGGGAAATAGCGTGAGCTCCCGACCACGACATAACATTGACCATTAATGCCCAAATCGCTAGGCTGGCACTCCATGCTTCTAGGCGGTGGTCTTTCCAAGCTTTCTCTACCAATCGCGGATCAGGATGAGCATGCTTCTCCTCAACATGTATGTCCCTGGTTTCAATGACGGCTCTGTGTACAACAAAGACAGCCAAGAAAATCATGATGAGATTCCCCATGGCCACTCCTCCAAAATCCGATATTCCGGAACCAAAAGGGAAGTCAGGGGATCCAGAGTGAGAGTAAATATGTCCTAGCTGGACTGAGAATGACGCGACCGCTAGAAAAACTAGATTTTCCCTCATTATGGGATATCTTATCCACATCAGCACCATGGCTGAAATCCAGGCCATGATTGTCAGCAGACTCAGCATCAATGACCACTCTTTAAGATACAGGAAGCCACTTTCCTCACCAAGTATCCCTCCTCTGCTCCAGTCTCCACCTGATGACAGCTCGTTAATTCCATAATCCCAAGCGCCCATCACCAGTGAGGCCGAAGCGAGAGCTAACACCAATGCCTCATACGTCCCCCAGAATTTTTTTGATGTGTAGGCGTGGAAGGAGAATTGCAGTAGCATGATATCAATAAATGATAGAAATCTCGATCTTTCTCCCAAGTTGGTTACATTACTAAAGTCTGACAATCTTCGGACTTCCGGCACTTCGGCACGCAGGTCATCAGTCACCACAGGTGCCTCCTCCATGACCGTGACCAATAGATAGACGACATAAGCCCCTCGACGATTTGAGTACTATTTGGTCAGTTGTAGTGGCGCCGAGACGGAGATTTGAACTCCGGAGGGATGAACCCACATGATTTCCAGTCATGCGCAATACCAGGCTATGCGATCTCGGCTAACCTGTGCGAACCATGTTACAGTCTTGAGTCCATCGATGTTCTATCCCATCGCAACACCCAAAGGTAGTTAGCCATTCCCACGCATATCGCCACTGTGGCTTAGGGGTATAGCATCCCATTGGTAATGGGAAGGTCGGGAGTTCAATTCTCCCCAGTGGCTCCATTTTTCGAGACTAATTCATCCAGTTTTTGCTTTGTTCATGCAAGACGACCAATTCATTCATAATCTCTACAAGAATACGGGCTAGCATGTCGAACTACCGCAGGAGGCTCGCAGGAGCCCTAGTCCTCCTGATGCTACTAGCACCTATCACGAACGCCGCAACCACTTCATGGGCAGGTCCGTCCACTGTGAATACCTCAGGAGGGGACACCACACTGACCGGATTCAGGGTCCCTGGAAACGCTACAATAATGGATGGATGGGCACATGTGACAGATTCCCCGATGGCCGCCTCATTAACTCCTGCCGATGTGATGGATATCTTTGTCTTGGAAAATGGAACCGACTCTGGGACCACCACAGAATATCGTGAGGGCAATCTAACTTTGGTGGACGATGGTACACTTAATGATATTACGAATTTCGATAATTATAGCTATAATATCCAATTGGGCTCAAATTATGTTTCAGGGCCTTCACCAATAATTAGAATCGCCTTTGAATCCACCTCAGGATACACCCCTCACCTTAGTTGCAACGGACTGAAGGGATATAACCTGACTTCAGGTTATGATGCTGATAGAAACGGGCTACTCGATGTCTCGGAGATTAGCCATGTAGATTACCTATGCGTGACCAATCAGACCATTCAAGGCGGGAACGGAGCGGTTTCCAATGGTACTGTAGTCAATGGGACTTTCGTCTATTCCCAGAGTTCTCTTGCCTCTGGCAACGCCACATGTCCGTTCGGCGGAAAATACCTAGTCTATGGTAACGATTACGGGTATTACTACGATGGAGACTCATCACTGAACGCCACAGAGACTGACGCGACCCTGTTCTTCTGTAATAGGGACACATACTGGGCCGCCACAAACTTTGACTTCAACGGATCAGTAAATGGACAAGAGCAGACTGTGGCCTACGGAGTAGTCCCATCTAGTGCATCCGAAGGCAGGGTTGCTGTGGCTACCAAACCAGGAGAGGCACTTCCAGCCGGTGTAGATACGTGGTTGACTTTGCCTTCCGTCCAAGTCCCTTCTATGGCTACTAGAACCAACTACTATCTTTCGTTCGATCATTGGTTCCACCTTGACTCCTCAGAAGCGGGAGCTTGGTTGGAATACAAGACACCAGGCCAAGACTGGGAATGGTTTGCTAGTGATGGGGGATATCCGTCAAGTATTGATCGGACTGACATAGAAGTCAATGGCGCACCTAGTGGCAATCTGCCAGTATTCACCGGGACTACTCACAGTGGCTGGCAATCAGAGACCCTGAACTTGACCGCCTTTTTCTCTGACCCTAGCATTAGCTCAGCTACTTCAGTAGAGTTCAGATTTAGAGTTTGGACCTCAAATTACTCCTCACTTTTGCCAGGATGGTTTATCGATGATATACAATATTACAACGCCGGGACTGGAAATGGCTTCTGGCATCATGGTTGTGATATTGAAGGAAACTATGCAAGCATTTCTGGTACTGGATGTTACTACAACAACAACGCTTTGGGCTATCTGACTGTTCCAATAGACCTGTACAATGTTTCCGGTCTGGAATTTGACGTGTATTGGGATTTGGAGGGTTCGACATATGACAATGCGTGTATAGAGATCTCAAACAACAATGGCCAGACATGGACTGATATTTCTTCCACAGGAACCTCACTCACCACTACCCAGTGTAGGTCTAGGACTGGAACTATCCCGGGTTCATCGGGATATGCCGATAAATTTGGCGACATTCCTTACGTCGTGTATAGCAACTTCAATTACTACGACGACAGTGGGAGAGAAGTCACTATCTACAACACTGTACCAGCGGCCAACCAACTTAATGGCTCTCTCTTGAGATTCGTAGTCCAGACAGATGGATCTGTACAATACGGCTATCCCCAAGGAAATAATGATGGCGGCGACAACGCATCGGCTAGTGATGGCAGAGAGGGATTCTCAGTCTTCAGATATAGGACTATGAACAACAATACGAGCCAAACCGAACCACCCGAGTTTTCTATTCCGGGAACAGCTTCCGTAACTGGCAATCTACACGACTGGCAATATCTATGCGATAACTGCGGATTCGTGGATGCAAGTCATGCGTTTGAAGATTCCCAGGTCTCTGGACCAACCAGCAACTACCACCCAGGCTTCTCCAATGTCTATCAGCAGACATCCAGTAACCCCGGGGCATGCAACACCGAGAGATGCGATTGGAGGCTTTCCGAGCCCACTACTACTTTTGGCCCCGATAGCGCATCTTCATTCCCGTACATGTACAAGATCGGGCAGAATGGCGGAACTGACGCGGCATATCAATCAAGCCTCGTAACCCCTATCTACTCTGTCTCAAGTATCGCTGAGTCAACATTTACTTTCGATATGCATGCCTGTATGGACTATGGTACTGGTGCCTATGTCTATGTCGGGGGTGCTCTGTGGATGAGGGTCAATGGTGGCCAATGGCAACATGTGGACATGCCCTCTTACGATGACATACAGTACAGTTGGACAGGTGGTTCATACACTGTCAATGATGGTTTGGAAATCTGGACTAGAACACATTGTAACACTGATGATTGGGGCTCATACGAGGTCGACCTCTCTCAGTACAAGGGGAATGATCTACAATTTAAGTTCGCATTCGGAGGCAGGTTTTCTGATGCAAACTCAGGTTGGCATATCGATAATGTCGGAATCAAGATGGGTAACTTCAGCCAGTCTGGAACCTGGACAAGTCCAAGCTTCTCGATAGCAGGAGATGATGCATTCAACAGGGGAATTATAGAGATCGATGGGTCGTCGGGCGACTATACTAACAACACTGTTACAGGCACTCTAATCGACTCCACATCAGGACTAATCATATCCGGATACTCTAACTTGGAATTCCCAATTAGCCTAGCGGGATTAGATTCAGAGGCACACCCCACCGTAAAACTGGATGTGAATATGAATACTACAAATCCACTTTCAACTCCAATGATAGAATACATCAGAGTCGGCGGAAGCAGACTCCTTACAGCAGATATGATGGGACTAAACAGTTGGCAGATGACAAATGTCGAGATCGTTGATGGATTGATCAATGCTACCAATATTTCCGGTACAATTACCTCAGACTATATCCACTCTGTCAGGCCTATCAAGGCTCTAAGCTTCGGAGGCAACTCATCTGTTAACGTCCAAATAGAGGTCAGGGACGAATTGGGCAATACCGTAGGAAGCTCCTCCAAGGGAGGGTCTGTATTGTTCACCACTCCAAGGACTGGTTACTCTCTGCATGTCTCGTTACCAACAAACGGATATATCGACAGACTCCAAATATCGCATCTCTATGGCGAGCCGGCATCAGACGTGGAGATAGATTTCGCAGATGATGGAAACTTAGACTGGTCGTTCCCAAATGAGCTCTCCAGAGGGCACTATGCCTGGCAGACCAAATTGCTAGGAAGTCAATCCGATATTGGATACCTCGACGGCTCCAAGTCAGTCGTCATGCAAATAGACTCAACTCCCTCTTCTGCATTCGCTATCGTCCCGTCCAGCGGAAGTGTAAACGATGGAATAATTTCAATAGTATCGGACTCAGACGGATTTGAATCTCCAGTTGACATTAGTATTGCAGGAGCTTCATTCTCAACCGGTTCCGCATCTCACAGGTTCACCTCTGAAATGAATCAGTATCAAACTGCAGCTATCAACTCGTTGACGCCCGGATGGGCAGACACAGCAACTGATAGAGATTGGAGGGTCGTGGAATTTTCACTTTCATCATCACAGGCCCAAACAGTCACAATTACTGGACTCGCAATCGGATATACAATGTTCGAGAATGTATCAGGCATCTCAGTTCCTATAGCGGACTATCACGATACGATGACTCAAGACGATCCCGCACCTGTGGAGATAGCCATCCCGGTAACCATTTCGTCCTCCACCGGTTCTATATCGATTGCCGGAGAGCTCGTGTATGATTATATCATGACGAATAGAGAATTCCAAGTACCTAACACACTATATCCAGATGGAGTGATAAACGAGATTGAGACTGCACATCATCACCTAAATGATAACTCATTATTGCACGCAATCGAACTCACTGGCTCTGCCTCTGATGGTCAAATAATAGCATTCAGAGCTGAAAATGGTAATGACGGGCTTTGGGGCCAAGGAACTGATCCAGTGACGATTACCCAGACTTCTGGAAGTAGCGTCGCCCCATTGAATATATCTCAGTCATCTGTAGAGATAATCACCCACTCTGATGGATATGATGATGTCGTCGTCAACTGGATGTTCGACGTCAACTGGAATTGGGATGATGTGGAATCTATCAGATGGGTGTCTACTGCTCTCGATGAATATGGCGAGTTCGTGTGGCCATCTGTATCATTCAGCGGAGAGGGCAACTCCAAGGCCGTTGAGAATGATTTGCAAATTGAGTCCTTTGAGGTACGTGATGAATACGGTAGGCTACTTTCCAATCCGTTCTCAACATTCTACCCCTATCCAGTAAAGTCATCAAATGACATCAATGTCTCTGGAACTGTTAGATTCCAAGACGCTTCTGATGCAAGGCCTCAGTCTACTGATTTCTTGGTAGGGCTCAACATGTCAGGAGCACTATACTCTATGACAATGGGCCAGAACGGATCCTTCGAAACAACCGTCGATTGGCTGATATCCACATCCCTAGGGTCCGAAGTTACTCTTTCTCCGCTAATTTTGACTGTCGGCCCTTCAGGCTCGACAGTAGGGGCAGTGGATACTTCGGGAACCCCTCCTCAGACCACCGTAATCATCGACTCTTCAGCACCAGTTGCAGGCCCATTGCAAGTCAACACCCCCTCCGGGCTCCAAGATGCCCATGGAAAGGTATGGGATCCAACTGTGCCGCTCTCAGTATATGTTACAATAGATGAATCTGAAGCTAGAGGTGAATCTATCACTCTAAAGTATTGGAGAGGTACTTCCGATGATGCCAACGCGGACGGAATTGCAGATGAAACAGAATATCTCAGTCAAACCCTTCCTCTATCATCTGGAATGACAGGGCAACAACAGGTCAACTTCATCGGAATAGATGTTTCAGCTCAAGACTTCAATAGTCCAGTACACATGTACGTAGAAGGTACCGATTGGGCGGGCCTGACCTATCAGGAAGGCGGTACTGGAGGCTCTGCAGGAGCTTCCAACTCCTGGGCTTCGGTGATAGTTGCAACAGACGAGCCAACCAGTATCCCTGCATCGGGATATTCCCTGAATACCGAGCTTGGATATCTAATGGCCGGCCACAGGCATACATTCTCTATGCAGATAGACGAGCCCAATGGAGTTGGTACTCTCGACAATGTCACTATCATGCTATGTGGGGATGGCCCCACTAATGTAGGGAAAATGTCCTACGACCCTTCAAGAGGGGTTCTTTGGGCTGCTCCCGATAGTATGGTTACTCCTTTGTCTGTACAGTCTCAATCTGTTACATCAGTCGTAACAGAACTGAGTATTGACTTCAAGATTTCTTGGGATTACGTGTGGGAGGAAGGGCAGTCGTCTTGCAAGCCCAGCGTCTCCATATTGGATGACTTGAATACGGTGGCTTATCAAAATAATATTGGTGAGCTTTCATGGCAATTGGATAACCAATTCCTGGCAATTCCCGATTCGATGACCGACCTGACCTCTCCTATGATGGACCAGGTAGAAAATCAGCTATTCCTCAGGCAGGGAGATGAATTCATTGTAACCGGGTCGTTACTCTACGCTGGCTCTGGAATGCCCATAAACAGTATTCCTGATAATCTCAGGGTCGAGGCGAGTGTTATTTATGGATCTCAGGAAATAAGTAGCGACACGGAGTTAGCCGAGGATTCTACATTCTCAATTATTGTAACACTTCCTGATAGAGTTCCTCTGGATCCCACAATGGCAGTTTCACTTACCGTCATAAATGTTCCAGGACTAGGTGGTTCAACTGCGAACTCTGAATATTCCATAGTTGTCGATAGTAGGTCCCCAACCGCTCTGTTCGACCAGCTAAAGTATCCTGAATCATCACTTACTATCATCGAGTCCGACATGGTTGACGATGTCCAAGTCACAGTAACGATGAATGATCAGATCGGTATGCAAGACGGCCCACTTCAGGTATCATGGGTCTACATGAGACAAAACTCTCCAGTGACCGGAACTGAGGATAGTGGCGAACTACTTTTAATTCTAGAAGGGGATAGATCTTCTTCTTCAGAATGGTCAGACGTGTATCAGTCAAGAATTGACCTGACTCCAGCTAATGGAATGCTAATAGAGGCAGGAGATTCGATTTCCTTTTGGATCACCTCCACTGATAAGGCAGGTAATGAAGTATCAGGCCTTGGAAGTGAATCTGTACCCAGGGCTCCAGCATTGAGAATAATGGAGTTCCTCGGCGAATATGTGAGATCCGTGTCTTCTCCCAGTGCTCCTCTGATGAACGAGATAGTAACTATCGAGACCTTCTGGGAAAATACGGGCAAGAGAGGTGGAACTCTGGTTGTCGGACTCTACGAGCTGATCTATGAAGTAGATGAAAATGGACAGTCCTCAGAGAGGTGGAAGGAATCGCTAACCACAGCCCAGACTCCTAATTTAGAGATTTCTCTGGAGGCAGAGTCCACCAGTGTGAGGGTCACTTTCAGATGGGAAGCTACTTCTCCAGGACAGCCTAATCTTTACATCGTTACCGATATTGATGGCGACGGCGCTATCGGGGAGGCCGATTTTAATGCGGCCGATATCGCGATAGGCGGAGTGAGTGTAGTGCCACCGCCGCCCACGGATGAAGGATCCTCGGATAGTGCGATCATGATGATCGGTGCAATTGCGCTCATCGCTGTCGCGGCCATAGGTTTCCTAATGAGTCGCAGAGGGAATGACGATGACGTATACTACGATGATGATGACTACGAATACGAGGAAGAAGAGTACTAGTGACTTTTTACCCGTCATGTGGAAAACAGTGTCAAATCCTTTTCACGACCTCGTGTGTTTATAGGCCAAATCGTGAATTTGGCCTCGAGGGAAATCCCTCAGATGGGATGCGTGGGAATAATGGACGATAGTTTATCTTTAGAAGAGCTTAGAGAAGAAGTTGACGATCTTAGACAACTAGTGAAGACTTTACTGACTATAATAATGGAAGAAGCCGACGGAGTTCAAACTGGCTCGGCCTCATCTATTCCCAATCAGCCAAAGCGCGGATATTGCATGTAATCAATATTCCACAGGCTCCGGATCCACTGTTCTCCACATATAGCAACAGGCCACCGTACGCCATGGCTTCCATTTCTCTGAAATTGAAAAAAGCTCTTCTCTAGACAATTTATCGCCCGCGTTGTATGATTTTTCAATCCCTCTTATCATCCCTATGTCGCCGATAGGAAAAACATCCGGCCGAAGCATAGTGAAAATCAGAATCATCTCAGCAGTCCATACCCCGACTCCTCTAAAATGGATTAATTTCTCTATTATTTCTTCGTCATTCATTATTTCCCAATTAAGTGAATCATATTCGCCCCAGGATTCAGAAATCCCTAGGACATACTCTGCCTTTCTCCGAGATAGCCCACAGCTTCTCATTTCATCAATATCAACTCGTAGAATATTTTTTGGAGTAATCTCGCCTATCTTTTGGCAGAACCTCTTCCATACCGTAGAAGCGGCCTTTACAGATATTTGTTGACCAATCACGGACCTAATCAGTGTGTAAAAAATATCACCTCTGGAGATCAATTCCAAATCATCGAATTTATCGATTACGCTCGCAAGTATAATATCGTTTAATGACAGCTCTTTTTTGGCGGTTTCCCAGTATTCTGGCCGTCTTCCTGGCAAGGGCATGGCACCTGCAGCGCCTAATGGTTCAAGACTACTGGCCTTCTCCCATCTCCATGAAAGCAGAGAACGTGGTGATTTCCATAGCAGGCATTTTTACTATGGTATTCTTATACCTCGTAATGACATCAGCAGATTCAATCCAAGATGATAATAACTGGCAGATCTCTGAAGTTTGCCTTGATGACCACAATTCATTACATACTCACGAACACGTCCAACTAACCATCATCATAAACGAAACTCAGGTTGAAATTAGTCCAAATATTGGAATTGGAGAGCCAGGATGTAATGGAATGAAAGGAATACATACGCATGATAATTCTGGTAAGTTACACATTGAAACTCCCAGTCCCATGTCAGCCCCATTAGGGGCATTCTTCGAGATTTGGGGAGAGTCATTCAGTGATGATGAGATAATGGGGCACAAAGCCGACGGTCAACATGAGGTGTTACTGACTATCAACGGAGAAGTAAACTCTCTCTATGAGGAATATATGATGGAAGATGGAGACATTATTGAAATTGAGTATGGTCCAAAATAGTCATCCCTTGATAACTGATATGGGCCTCAGCCTTGCCACGGGTCGAGCTAGCCCCGCCTGATTCGTCAAATTAATCACATCATCAACATCCTTGTATGCATCAGGTGCTTCCTCAGATAGCACATTGGGGGTTTTCGCCCTAACATGAATTCCCTTTCCTTCCAGCTCAGAAATTAGTTTCTCGGAATCGACAGAGGCTCTGGCCGCTGTTCTGGAAAGCCTCCTGCCTGCTCCGTGACAAGAAGAAGAAAAAGCATCATTCGCCCCATTGACCGGGCCTGCCATCACCCATGAAGCAGTGCCCATGTCTCCTGGGACAAGAACAGGTTGTCCCATCGGGAAGCTGGAAGATAACTCAGGATGATTACCACCCAATGCCCTAGTGGCGCCCTTCCGGTGGACACAGCAATTACACTGGCCGCCAGCTACATGATGCCGCTCTATTTTTGCTATATTGTGACTGACATCATATACTAAATCCAAATCACCATCAACTGAGTACTCGTTACGTAAGACTTCACGGAGCCTCTGAGTAAGAGCAGACCTGTTCGCAAAAGCGAAATTTCCTGCGGCATTCATGGCATCAAAATAACTCTCTCCCTCGGAGCTGTGAATAGGTGCGGATGCTAGTTGTCTATCCGGGACAGAAAAACCCCATTTTTCAGAAAACCAAGAATCTCCCCTCCTCGAGTAATTCGACTCAATATTTGCAACATGCTCAGAACATACCTGATGGCCAAGGCCCCTAGATCCTGAATGAATCATTGATGTGACTTGGCCGATTCTCAGGCCGAAAGCCTTTGCTGCTTCCTCATCAACAATCCTGTCAACTACCTGTAGCTCCATGAAATGATTTCCCGAACCCAAAGTTCCGAGAGATGTGGAACCTCTCTTCTTCGCCTTTGCACCTACATCCCTGTGCTCACTGGTAAGTAGGCCATTAGACTCTATACAGGTCAAGTCTCTCGCCTCAGCTAGCCCCAGTTCTACAGCGGCAGAAGCGCCACCCGCTAGGATGGAATCTAATTCAGACTCCCCCAAGGAAACTCCACCTTTTCTACTCGCTCCTGCTGGTATTTTTCTAGACAGCTCCTCAGCTAGATGCTTAGGATCAATGTCTGAAATATGAAGATCAGTAGAGCATAATCGTACTCCACAATTTATGTCGAAGCCTACTCCCCCGGGAGAAATTGAACCTCCTTGCTCTCCCCAGTCTACATCAGTAGCCACCACTCCCCCTATGGGAAAACCATATCCAAAATGCCAATCCGCCATGGCCCAGGCTTCTCCAACAATTCCTGGGAGACTGGCGGTATTCACCAGTTGAGCAGGGGACCTGTCGTCAGAGTGACCGGATAAGTGCCTCTCATCAGAGACTAGTATTGCATCGGTTAGCATCCTACCGTGTTTTGAGATTCTAATTCTGCCAGGCCCATCGGACTTCATATGCCTCCTCCAAGGTGCCTCCATAGTTTCGCGTTGCATACATAACGTTTCAAACCGCCGTTATGATCTAACAATCGAATTCAAGTCAAGCCCTTCAATGCGTTAGCAAGGAGGGCGACAATGGGGTTCGGCGAAATCAGCATTCCATACTGGAAAGAATCTGGTCATATGCTTAAAATTTGTAAGGTAACGGGTTTAAGATTTTGGACCAGAGATCGCAATAGGGTAACATGTGGAGATACCAATGAAGATCCTTACACATTCATAGGAAATCCAATAATTGAGGGGTTTTCATCCAGGGGGAAACAACTCAAAGATGAGATGAGGGAGGCATTTCTGAGCTTTTTTGATTCAAAGGGTCACACAAGAATCAACCCATATCCGGTTATCGCCCGATGGAGGGATGATATCCATCTGACAATTGCCAGTATAGCTGATTTCCAGCCTCATGTAACCAGTGGTACAGTCCCTCCTCCTGCAAATCCATTAGGAATTAGTCAACCATGCATTAGATTGACAGACGTAGCCGCCGTTGGGCGTTCAGGGAGGCACCTTTCGACCTTTGAGATGATGGCACACCATGCTTTCAACCGGCCCAAAGAGGGAGACGTTGTATACTGGATAGATCGATGTGTTAGATACTGCGATGAATTACTAGTTGAAAAATTGGGCATCGAACAATCCAGTATTACTTATGTCGAAAATCCATGGTCAGGAGGGGGTAATGCTGGTCCAGCACTAGAGGTAATTGTGGGGGGCCTAGAACTAGCAACTCTTGTTTTTATGAATCTGGAGGAGGATGAAAAAGGAGAGATAATAATCAAGGGGCAGAAATACAGCGAAATGGAACTTCAGATCATCGATACAGGTTACGGCCTTGAGAGATTCTGCTGGGCTGCCGCGGGAACCCCCACTATCTATGAGGCGATTTACCCAGAATCTATCGACTGGCTAAAGACAATTTCTGGATTCGATTCTTTCCTTGAATCCCTGAGCATAAGAGTAGAAATGGAAGTTTTATTGAGCGAGCTTTCCAGATTGGCTGGAATTCTCAATATCGATGTTGGAACTGATGTTGAGGAATTGTACAGAAATCTGTCAGAAAGACTATCAGAAAACGGAATATCAATCTCATTGGACGATCTAAAGAAGGTAACTGAGCCACTTTCATCCATATATGCAATTCCCGATCACATGCATGCAATTTGTAATATGCTGGGTGACGGCCTAGTGCCTAGCAATAGCAAGGCCGGATATCTAGTAAGGATGTTAGCAAGAAGAGTTTGTAGGATGAAAGACGCACTATCCATCCCGGTCAGTCTGTCACAATTAGGTGCGCACCATATTCAAACTCACTTGGACATAGGCGGTTTTGTACAATCTGAGGATGGCATTCTGAAAATATTAGAATTGGAAGAGGCCAGATACCACGAGATGTTGAGGAAGGGGAGGGCGGCAGTAAATACTGCATTGAAGGGAACCCCTCAAGGCTCAAAACAAATTAATGATGAGATTCTATTCAGATTGTCGGAAGAGAGAGGGCTAAATCCAGACATGGTGGTTTCTATAGCTAAGGAACTCGGATGGCCGAATTTAGAGGTCAGAGTTGGATTTACTGCGGATATGGCGGCAAGAAACGCACTAATGACTAAGAATGCTTCAAAGTCTAAAGATAGAGGTTTTGTCTTCGACACGAGTGGTATAGAGATAACGCAGCTAGACTATTATGATGATACAGAGGCTCTAGAATTTCAGGCTGAAGTATTACATTGTTTCACTCTCACTGATGATATGATTTCGGAACTGACATTCTCAGGAGAGGTCGAATCTATGCCCACTCATGCCATAGTAACTGACAGAACCTTGTTTTACCCAGAAGGAGGTGGACAATTGGGCGATCAGGGGAAATTTTCGCAGGACGGCAGGGAGTTCCTTGTTCTAGATACTAAGTCTCAGGAAGGAGTTGTTCTGCACTTTACAGGAAATCCGCTCAAGCAGGGCAAGGTAATGGGAACTCTAAACCGTAACAGGAGAAAGCAGTTGATGGATCACCATACTGCTGTCCACATAGTCGGGGGGGCCGCACGCCATATTCTAGGGCCGCACGTTTGGCAGGCGGGCTCTAACAAGGGGGCAAGATATGCCAGATTAGATATCACACATTATTCTAGATTGACCAGAAAAGAAATAGAGGCCATTGAAGATCTTGCGAACAATATTATCGATTCAAATCTAAAAATTAAGAAAGAAGTCCTAGATAGATCGGACGCAGATAGTAAGTATGGATTTGACATCTATCAAGGTGGCCCGCCTAAGCACAGCAGAATCAGAGTGATTAGTATCGGAGATTTTGACGTACAAGCCTGCGGAGGGACGCATCACGAACAAGTGTCTAGTATTGGCGAGTTGAGGATACTAAAGTCCAGTCAGGTACAAGACGGGGTAGAGCGTCTGCAAATCGTGGCAGGGGAGACGTCGAGGGACAACTCAAGGCGTCAAGAGCGCATATTGAGTGAAGCTTCAGAGGTACTTGGTGTGCAGTCAGAAGACCTTCCAAAGGCTGTTTCTAGATTTTTCGAGGAGTGGAAAGTCCAACAAAAGAAGATTGAGTCATTAGAAGCAGAAATTGTCAGGCTCAGGACAACTGGCGGTGGCGATGATTCGACCGTAGTAGATGGAGTGAGATATGTCATCATGGAAGTAGAAGGAGAAATGAAGCAGATGATGACGATGCTCTCACAGCTAACTCGCGATACCGAGAGGCCAACCTTGGCGGTATTGGGAACCAGAATTGGAGGAGGCAAGTTAATTGTCGCCTGTACTGAAGACTCAATTGCTTCAGAACGGCATAATGCAATCGAGATCCTTAATGAAATTTCAGGGCATATTGGAGGGGGAGGTGGAGGTAGACCGACCATGGCCCAAGGGGGCGGAACCAATGGAGAGGGCATCCCAAATGCGCTTAAAGCTGCAAATACACACCTAGGATTATGATATTATGGTTGAGATTATCGACGTTTCAGCCCGCGCCGCGGCAATAGAATATGCCATTCGAGATGTGGTAGTTCCAGCAGTAGAACTCGAGAAACAAGGCCATGAAATAATACGAATGAATGTCGGCGACCCGTTGGCATTCGACGGACTTCCAACCCCACGACACATGATCAGCGCTTACAAGAGTGCCCTTGATGACCAAAAAAATGGATATGGTCCCTCTTATGGCATTCCTGAGTTGCGTGAGGCCATTGCAATATCAGAGAATAAAAAAGGATGGAATTGCCATAGAGATGATGTTTATGTTACTCATGGAGTTACTGAGGCTTTACAGATTATTTTCGCATCTTTCTTAGAATCTGGTGACAAAGTTCTGGCTCCCGGTCCGCATTACCCGCCCTACATGGCCTATCCTCAGATGTATGGCGCCACAACTGTTGAGTATCGGCTAGATCCAACCGATGGTTGGCGAATTGATTTAGAAGATATCAAAACAAAAATGGATGAAAGCGTACGCTTGCTAGTTGTTATCAACCCCAATAATCCAACTGGCAATGTCGCAACTGCAGATGAAATCGACAGTCTAATTGAGATAGCCGAGCAGTGGCCAAAATGTACAATTATAGCAGATGAGATTTATGACGGATTGGATTTCACCGATAAATTAGTATCAGTAGCTTCACGATCCAGTAAAGTCCCAGTATTGGCCTTGAACGGAGTTTCAAAGGTTTACTTCGCCCCAGGATGGAGGATTGGGTATATGGCATGGCACGACCCATCTGGCAAGCTAGGTCTGGTCAGAGACGGAGTCGAGAGGCTTCTTAGAAGTAGACTCTGTGCTTCAACTCCCGCTCAGTTTGGATATCTGGCAGGTCTTTCAGATGATTCTGAGTGGCTCAAAGGCCATCGTATCAGGATAAAGGAGAGACTAGATTATTGTATCAAGAGGATCTCAGAAATAGATGGACTAGAATGCGAGCCTCCAGGCGGGGCTTTCTACTTATTTGTCAGGATTACTGATGATGCGCTATCATCAGATGATAAAAAATTTGTACTACGGCTACTTGAAGAAAAGCATGTCTTAGTAGTGCATGGTTCTGGATTCTCTCCTGAGTATGGCCGCGGACATTTCAGGATGGTGTGCCTGCCAACAATTGAAATCTTAGACGAGGCATTCAACAGGATCTCTGATTTTCTAGGAGGCTGATTATCTGGGATTCCTAGATCTTTTCAGGAAACATAAATCACTCTCTGAAACCTTAGAAGAAAGGTGGAAATCAGAATCAGATGGATCAATCTCTGATAGATGGAGCCAGGGCCAAAAAACTTGGATGGTTAGTCCTATTTGGCTGAATTCACTTTTGTCAAATGTCGAAATGAAGACAAGCCTCAGTCTCGGGAGAAAAATCGCTCATGCATCTTCTGAGTCGGAGGAGTTCCTCTTTTCTTTACAGGAAGAGATTCCTAGGGGGAAGAATCCACGAAAATGGAAGAAGTTCTCAGAAGGCAGGATATGTAGGGGCTTAGGGGAAATCGAAATCATTGAGGAAACTTCTGAAAAGACCACCATTCTGGTTAACAGATATTGCTCGGGACCGTTAGATGCAGGGATTATTGCCAGTACGTGGGAGGTGGCTACAGGAAAGAGGCACAAATTCAGATGGTCTGAATCGAAGGACGTACTGATGGTGGAACTGACCAAGGATGAGGTGAAAATCCCATCGCCTCGAGAAATGAAAAAGAATTGGTCTGGTTCCGATGAAACATTGAACAACTCAAGCATCATTCAGTGGAGTGATGTCAGGGAATTAGACACAATGAGTTGGGAAGTTAACGGCGAAAGAAAAATTATGATTCATAGGGATTTAATACTTAGATTCGAAGAATATTCTCTATCTCAAATAAGCTCATTACGAGATTCCAGGGAGGGCGACTATATCTGGAATGACGTAGACGGAAATAGATCTTTATGGTGGACGGCAGTTGCAGACTCATGCAGACAATTATTTTCCGATAGCGAGAAGCATGTAATGATATCAGAGGCTAAAGATTGGACTAGTTCATCAATCAGAAACCTCTCCCTCCAGGGGCTGGGAAGACTTTCTAATCCAGAACTAAAGTCAGAAAATGGAGAATTGGACTCTGAAGTAATAGGGTGTTTTCACCCTGCTATATTTGGAGGAATACTACTGGGTTGCTGGGAGAGGTCTACAGGAGTCAAGGGTAGGCTGAAAATGGGTTCCGGAGAAGGAGTTGTGACTGTAAATATAGCTCCAAAGAGAATTTCTACATCCAGCTTATGATGAACCTGTTCTGTCAAATGTTATATCCATCCCTAATGTCAAAGGGTCGGCCCCCTAGGGGGCCGGGGTGAAACAATGGGTATGAATCACAACCAATATGCAGTTACTGCCATCGTCGCAACCCTCTGTCTGGCCGGAATTTACACGATTATTGGAGCCGGGCTATCAACAACTGAGTCCGGCGGATTTGAGCCGGCCGGGTCAGATGTTGTAGATATCGAAGCTACTGGACAAGGTGGCACAGATACCGATGGGGACGGTATTCCAGACAGGATGGAAATGACCCTTTATGGGACAGACTGGAGGGAGTATGATACCGATAATGACGGCTTGGATGACGGCTGGGAAATTAGGAATGGATTAGACCCACTAGATAATGGTGAGCCGGCCGATTCTGAGATTCCGTTTTCAGACACCGACAATGAAGATGAGACGGGGGAGCAAAATGAAACGTTCCCAAATCCCGATAATGGCCCATATGGCGACCCTGATAGGGATGGGCTGACAAATACCGAAGAGGCAGCTTTGGGAACTAAGCCTATGGACAGTGACTCTGATGATGATGGCTTGAATGACAAGTGGGAGTCCTTGCACGTCCATGAGATTATCACTCCCAATGGGGTCCTCAGATTATTAGATCCATTAAACGCCAATCGGGATTGTTATTTCCTTACTCCGGATGGATCCGTAAATAGCCAGGGGCCAGATGCTAGACAGCAGATAATGAACGAGCTAAGCAATGAAGATTGGAATCTGGTCGCCAACGCCGATGGCGAGATATCATGCGACGCCGCACTCGATTTGGAGCAACCTACCCCCGACGGTCTCAGAAATTTCGTGGAAGAGAGATATGATACCAATCCCCTCCAAGAAGACAGTGATGGCGATCTAATAGCAGATAGGCACGAAATTGCATTTGGATTTATCGAATTGGGTACTCACTGCGGAGTTCCCGTTTTTGGAACGATTACCTTACAATCGCCATTCAGTGAGTTCATGTCCGAGGCAGGCGACCTGACATGGTTTGAGCAGGATATGGACGGGGATGGCCGATTGAATGGTCCCAGTGACTGGGATACTGATGGCGATGGAATGCCCGATGGATTCGAATACTGCTATGGCGATCTTCTGGATCCATCCAATGCAACAGATGCATTCGGGGACCCGGATGAAGATGGATTGAACAATGTAGAGGAGTATGAGGTTGCCTATACATGGGGGCCATCTAATTTCACAGATCCGAGGAATTCCGATACCGACAATGACGATATGCCCGATGGCTGGGAATATCTTAGTGGCATACATCCAAATGATGGAAGTAACGCAGATGACGATCCAGATTTTGACGGATATGACTCCGATGGAGACGGTGGCGTCAGATATTCCGACATGGTCGGCGTCTCAACAGTTCAATCAATTATGGTAGAAATCGGTGACTATGTACCTGTCAACAAGACAATATTGTATGTGAGAACGGTACAAGATAGCGAGTACGTCAACATACCAGTGAAGACACTGACTGCTGGTTATGTTTATCACATCAATGTCGAGGTGGGGGATGAAATTTCTAGCAGACTACAGGATTTGGTTATCGTTGTAGAGGAAGATGAAAGGTTCACCAATCTAGATGAGTACAACGCAAGAGATAGAGACGGCGATGACGTTGTCGATGGAAGATCAACTGACCCACTCTCGCCAGATACCGATGGAGATGGATTGATTGACGGAATCGAGGTTATAGGATGGACAATCAGAATTGTTGATCATGGTGTCAGGGATGTTATTGTCCGAAGCGACCCCGGCGCATACGATACCGACAGGGATGGTCTGTCAGATGCAGTTGAATACTTCGAGACATTTACCAACGCAACTGATAAAGACACCGATTCAGATGGTTTAGAAGACTTCACAGAAGCAATAGATGGATTCGTTTGGAACGGTTCCGTTTACTACACCAATGCATCTGCCTTTGATACGGACAACGATGGGCTAGAAGATGGCGAGGAGGTAGTAGACGGGGAGGATCAATATATCACTCATGCCAACAACGCCGATAGCGATGCAGACGGACTAAATGATGGGGGAGAAGTCCTATTCGTCCCAAGACCGTGGCAATCCGCAACAAATCCTTTGAACAATGATACGGATGGTGATTCTCAGCCAGATGGCTGGGAGATGCAGGTATTTTCTGTACAGCAGAATACCAATAGTCACAGCCTCTGGGTGGTTACAGACTGGTGGCTCCCCCCAGGTTGTGACTCAATGATGGAATGTGGACTGGGGCCCGGTGGTTGGATTTGGAAGAATTACTTGGACGGGTTCTCTTCCTCGGGAGACAGAGATGGCGATGGAATGTTAGATCCAGAGTATTTCCTTTGGGAGTTGAATATCTCAGGGTTCTTCATACCCGATGGAGGCAGGTGGGCCTTAGATCCCTCGTATGGTTCCATTCCTGATTCAGTCTTCGATATAGACAATGATACTCTGATGAATTCCCAAGAGGCACCTGACCGATGGGATACTAATCCAGTATCACACGATACAGATGGCGATAAGTTGCCTGATGGCTGGGAGGTCACATACTCTGAAGAATCATTAATGATGGGTCTTGTTGACAATAATACGCTTGATGCATTGGGGGCTAGGGGTCCGATGGATCCTAGGATGCCAGACTCCGACTTGGATGGAATAGACGACGGTCAAGAAGACTTTGATGATGATGGCCTAAACCGTACTAACCTAATGAATAGGTACTGTCCAGGGTGGAATAATCCTCAGAATTCTGAGTGCCACATAGATCACATGACACAAGCTGGAATCAGGTTCTATAATGATCTTGAAAACTATACTAATTTTGAAGAATACCAGAACGGCACCAATCCCGTTAACGCAGATACAGATGGAGATATCTGGGAAGATGGCTCTGAGGTGTACCATCAAGATCAGGATGGAGACTCAATGTGGGCTGGATGGGAGTATTATTTTGGATTCGACCCCATGGATCCGGCCGATGCCAATGTTGACTCGGACGGGGATGGCTTTGTGAATAAGTGTGAGAACAAATGGAACACACATCCAAAGGACCCAACCAGCTTCCCATCCCAAGGTGAACTTTGCGACATGTTCAACTAGGTCCTCATCCTCTCTTAGAATACGAGAGTTGTTCCTATGTCATGGTGGATTTTTCCTACTACCGCAGACGTTGGAATAAGGTCCTTCTCAAATTCAATTGAGGGCATCATCAGGGAAACAACTCTTGGAATCCAGGAATATCAGCTCCTAGGGCCCATACAGGAACTTAATTCACTCGTTAGGCATAATGCTACATGGGCTGTTCCGATAACTGGTAATGATATGGAAAGAGGACTAGTTAGGTGGCTAGAAGAGGTACTATACAGAGGATATGGAGAGGGTCAGTGGCTAGTTGACATTTCCATTTCGACTTCTAATGAGTACATATCTGGACATGTATCTTGGGTAGATTCGGATTCCATTGAGAGAGAAATTGAGGTCAAGGCTATCACCATGCATGAGCTAATTCTCAAGGAGATTCCTGAAGGGGGAACTGTCAGAGGAATAATGCCAGAGGTGCCCGATTTTGAAGGTCCTGGATGGATTTCACAAGTCATTCTTGATATCTAGGAAGCGGCTTCCAACAAGTACATGGCCCCACTGAGCATTATCCCTATCATCACTCCATTCCGGATTAATTCTGACTCTAGTGAATTCAACCATCTCTTGCCCACCCTAGCTCCAATAAGCGCGGATACTACCAATATCAGTATTAGGCTTAAGTGCGAGTAAATCTCACTGCTTCTATATGCGAGATAAACCGGAATCCTTGATAAATCAACGCATAATGCTAGAATACTCGCGGTGGCGGCATATGACATCTTATCGGGAATTCTCTTGGAGAGAAACATCGACCGAAGGGCGCCCTGATGTCCTGAAAGGCCTCCCATGAAGCCAGATCCAAAACCCCCAAATCTGTCATTAGCCTCGGGGATTCTGTAACCTGTCCACCTTTCACTAATTGTGAGAATTGGAAGAATCATCAATGCCAACCCGAGAATTCCTAAGAGGGGCTTCTGAGGTACTTGACTCTGAAGGGTGGCGCCGGTTATTGAACCGAATACTAGCCAAACACCATATCTCCTAAATGCGGTGAAATCAACATTCTCCCAGAGCAGAGCTAATTTTCCTGCATTATGGGCTCCATGAACTATCGCGACCACCGCTACTGCCTCATGCGGGGGCATCAGTACCAGAACTAGGGGAGTAAGTATTGTAGAGAGTCCGAAACCAGCCGGAACCGTCAGAGCGGCCGTAACAAAAGCGCCGATCGCTACAAGCGCAAGTAACTCATCCACAGTCAACGGAAAATAAAGCTGTTAAATTCTGTTTCCCAGATAGTTTACTCTTCAACATTGAATCTTTGATATACTTCATTGGTCGTCTGTGTGACTCTGATGAACGTGGTACACTTGGGCAGATCCTTGATCCTTCTAGCGCCTACATAGGAGCATGCAGACCTAACTCCTCCGAGTATTGATTGGACAGTCTCCTCCAAAGCTCCCCTGTATGGGACTCTGACCTCCTTTCCTTCAGGTGCTCTATGCTTGGCCACTTCTCCATAGTACTCCTGCATTGCCTTCGCAGAGGACATGCCATAGAATGACTTGTACATCTTTCCATTACCCTCATCTACTAACTCTCCTCCTGACTCATCATGGCCTGCTAGCATCCCTCCCAGCATTACGAAGTCAGCTCCAGCAGCGAAGGCCTTGGCTACGTCTCCAGGTGAAGAGCAACCGCCATCAGCCATTACATGGCCTCCCAATCCGTGCGCAGCGTCAGCACATTCTGAGATTGCAGATAGCTGAGGGTATCCAACGCCGGCTACCTTTCTAGTAGTGCAAACCGAACCAGGACCTATTCCAACCTTCACAACATCAGCTCCAGCTAAGATAAGCGCCTCAGTCATCTCCCTGGTGGCTACATTGCCTGCAATGATAATACAGTTTGAATAGCTCTTCCTGACGTCCTTAATGAAGTCTAGAAAGACTTCCCTATATCCATTTGCCACATCTACGCATATCATGGACAAGTCAGAACTTGTGGTCATCTTCTTCTTCAATAACTCCAGACTATCTTCAGTTGATCCACATGTGATCGCTACAAATCTAGGATCGATTCCATTCTTCCATGCATCAGAGCACTGTCTCGTGGAGTAGAATTTCTGTAGACAGGTCAGCATGCCATGCTTCTGGAGAACCTCGGCAACCCCGAATACCCCTGTAGTATCCATGTTGGCGGCGACCACAGGTACTCCCTGCCAGGTCGTATCAGAATGTCTGAACTTGAACTCTCTAACCAAAGTTACATCCGATCTAGAGACCAGCGTACTACGCTTCGGCCGGATTAATACATCATCAAATGTCAGCTTAACATCATGCTCTACACGCATTGGGACCTTACTACTCCAACGAAGGTGAGCTTATGACAATTATCATGAAAGAACTGGGCCCGGATTGTCCCAATAATACCACAATTGTCTCTGATCGCCATCCCATGCGGTGAAGTATAGCTTATCTCCAGCGATAGTAAGCCACCATGGCCAACTGCCATTTTCCCCTTGATGGACATCCACCACCAGCTCCGTGCCAAGCTCTGTTCCATCTGATCTCCAAAGCTCTACTCCATTTTCTCCGTCGTCAGCACTGAAGTAGAAATGGCTATCGTATGTAAGTGTGTAATCACCATGCCAGTGCGCGGTAGAGCCCCATGATAAACTACTATTCACGCCAACTCTGATGTCTTTTACCATGTTAGTTCCTGCCTCAGTACCGTCAGTCCTCCATAGTTCCCACCCATGAACTCCATCATTTGCTCCAAAATAAACAAATCCTCCCATTTCCTTCATTGGCCCCGTAGGATCGCTCGAGTTATTTCCTAGATTGATATCTTTTACCATTCTAGTGCCCTCTTCAGTATTGTCCGTTATCCAAAGCTCTCTCCCATTTTCGCCATCTTCTGCTGAAAACAGCATTTCACTGCCTAGCTTAGTTAGCCACATGGGGTTACTAGAGTTATTTAATCCAGGCCAAATGTCTTTCACCATATTAGTAGAAAAGGCATCTCCTTGGCTGTAGTGTAGCTCCTGTCCGTTAACTCCATCATTTGCTGACAGATATATTCCTCCCGAACCAGGTGTAATATGAATCGGATTACTGCCTTCAGGACCGGGATTAATGTCCTTTACTAGAAATAGCCCCCCTCCTAGTTGCAGTCCAAATCTATAGAGCTCTCTCCCGTAATTCTCTGTCTCTCCGGTAAACCATACTTGATTTCCCTTGTATGTCATATCTCTGGGGACAGAGCCATCCCAGTCTGCACAACATTGGGACAGTCCATTGCCATCGGTCCAGGAGCTTGTCTCTGGCTCTATATTGGCTATCATCCTAGTACCAGTCGTGGTTCCGTCACTTATCCACAGCTCTTCTCCTTTGGGATATCCCTCTTCTCCCACTCCTCCTATGGCTTTGATACTGCTGAATACTACTCTATCACTCGCCCCCCCTTCGCCAGGAATAATCACTAGCTCAGTAATTCCCGCGGAGTCAAATTCACAACCATTGCAATCGTAATCCCAGTCTGCCCAGAAGTCATAAACCACATTTGTTCCTTCCTCCGTACCATCGCTGACCCAGAGCGTTGGGAACCCGCCATTGTTTTCATAGTACATGTGCATCGATGCCGTGAAAAACAATTTGTTGTTTCCTGCAACTAGTTCGACATCGTTGAATATACTGTCCCACGTGATATCGAACGTAGAACCCCAATTCTCGCAATCCTCAGTTTGCTCGCCGGTATCCGGGTCTGCAGTCGTTGAACAGTCTTCCCCCCTGATATCCTTCACTATGTACGAACCAGACATTGTGCCATCACTCCTCCATAATTCCCAACCGTGAATCCCATCGTCAGCAATGAAATAGAGTACGTCATCCAGTACTGCCGTTCTCTGCTGGGCCCAATTATGTTCTGCAGTAGTTTCATTGTAGACCATCCCATAGTTTCCCGGGCATTCTCCAACCGTGAATTCAACCTCATCATAGCTGATTAAACCATCTCCCTCTATTCCGAGCCCCTCGCCACTGTCATATCCTACGTCCATCAATAGTCCTGGATTATCCATGGGGCATTCAGATGTCCTGTAGTTCAGAGTATATGTCAACCCGTCCATTACTCCTTGCAGGGTGGAGATGGTCCCCTCTAGTTGTGAGATATGACTCTGAAGTAGCAGGAGATCTTCTGTTAGGTCGGAAATCTGAACACTCATCTCCTCAATTTCATCATTTAGTGTGGATATTTCCATTTCAAGAGTAGATTGATTCTCAGAAGAATCGTTGAGCTGTAGCATGATTTCTTCATGTTGCAACAATAACTCATCCCTCAAACCCTCCATCGTAGAAATTGTAATGGCCTGCTCCGTAATACTAGATTGAGCCAAAGCAAGACTTACAGTCGCCTCGGAAAGTGCACTTTCCAAAGTGGCAATCTCTGATAACGCGTTATCGTAATCGTTGATTGAATCATTTAAGTCAGACTCAAGGACCTCTACCCTCTCATCATTTTCCGAATCATTCCCCGCGCAACCCGATAGCAATGAACCGACGAAAAGTAACGCGATAACTACTGACTTGACTCTCATGAAACTCCTTATCGCCCGAGACTATTAGAAGTTCCTCTCGATTAACTAATATTGAGGATATATCCTTAATATTCAAAGATTGTAATTGTATTTTGGTGCTCGTGCCGGGATTTGAACCCGGGTCGTCGCCTCGAGAGGGCGACATGATGGACCGAACTACACCACACGAGCGGCATTAGCGCCACCCACCTTCCATATTTGAAAACAGTGGGTAACTCAATAACCGCCATTTTCACTTTCACTTTTACTCTCACTCTGTTGCCTTGGTTAATATGTAAATCACATCAACAGCATAACATGAACGCAAACAATAACTACGATTTGGACGTAACATACCAAAAGAGGCCAGAGCCTTACAGGATTGTTCCTCTAAACTCACTTAGGATAGCTAACAGTGAACTAAGGGCAAGTGATGACTCTCTCGTCAGTGGAGGGGGCCGTCTAGCCAATCTTGGCTCTTGGAAGCCTCTACCAAGACTCTCCACACCTGTTGAGGTTTCTCCTTCTTCATGGAAGGGACTGAGATCAAGAATGAAATTCAGTCAACAGGAGATAGGAGCGTCGATCTGATGTCCAAAACAACAAGACTTAGAGAAGAAGTAAGAACACTATTAGAGCAAAGAGGTTCTGCAAACACGGTAGAAATATTCGACCATCTCAATGAGAGATTTAGATGGGGGGCCACTATGAATCAGGTTGGCAATATTCTGGCCAAAGATACGAGATTCGATAAAATCGGTCATGTCAGGGGGCAATTCAGGGGTAGCACCTACACAGTATGTGTCTGGGGNNGCTAACAGTGAACTAAGGGCAAGTAATGACTCCCTAGTCTGTGGAGGGGGACGTCTAGCCCATCTTGGCTCTTGGAAGCCTTTGCCAAGACTCTCCACGCCTGTTGAGATTTCTCCTTCTAT
>DALF01000008.1:97560-99025 GCA_002499345.1 Euryarchaeota archaeon UBA170
CACCTACACAGTATGTGTCTGGGGGCTCAGACTCAGAGAAGTTTCAGCTCACACGTGATAAAGGCAATACTCAAGTCAAGTGATGCCCACACAGGTACGTGAGTGTTAGCGGTTCGATGTCAGACTGGGCCACATTATTCCGACTGGGAAATAATCTCACTGGCGTTTTTGGCGTTTTCTTAGGCTCTATAATCGCTCTTGGAGAGGCCCCACAAGGACTGCTAGCTCAGATTACCATACTTCACGCTTCTTCAGTACTCTTCTTCATGTGCTCTTGGAACGCACTGAATGATATCTATGATTATGAAATCGATCTTGTTAATCGTCCAGATAGGCCTCTGCCTAGTGGAAGAATATCTCTCAATAATGCCAAATCAGCTACTGCAATGACGATGTTATGTTCAATTCTCAGTATCGTTCTTTGCTATTGGCTAATTTCAGGGTCGAATCCTGCGAATGGATTTCAGGTCTCCGACTGGCTCCCGTCTTTGGCCATATGGATAGTGGCACTCCTCATGCTCATTAATTACGAATTTCCATTTGGACTACGTCTCAAGGATAAGGGCCTTCCAGGCAATATTGCCATCAGCATCTCTGTGGGTCTGGTAGTCGTCTTTGGTGCTTCTGCAGTTTTCGAACCATTTAGTCAAAAGGCTTGGTCTTTGTTCTTCGTCGGAATATTCTACAATACATCTAGGGAGATTATCAAGGATGTCGAGGACATGGAAGGCGATCAGGGGAGAAATACTCTCGCAATGAGAATCGGACCAGACAATGCAAGGACAGTTGCATGGGTGACTTCCATTCTGGCATTGGCCTCAGTTCTGTTACCCTTCGCCGTAGGAATATTCCCCCCTCTCCATGTTGTCCTAGTCATTCCGGCTGTAATGACTCTCATGATGGTAAAGGGCAGGATTATCATTGGAGAGGACGAAGCCGCTTCTAGTCTTTTGAAGAAATCAATGCTACTTTGTCTCGCAGCGCTCCTCATAAGCTCTCTGATCTAATACAACTCATTGTAAGTATGCCAAGCCGCTTCATTACACATCCTTGTCAGTAGCGACATCTGTGCCCACATCCTGTTCTCTGCCTGGTCGAAAACTATACTATTCTTGGAGTCAATAACCTCGTTAGTTACCTCCTCGCCTCTGTGGGCCGGCAGGCAGTGCATGAATAAGTAATCAGAATCGGCGTGAGAGACCAGCTCCTCATTGACCTGGAAACCTTCGAATGCACTCATCTTGCTACTCATCCCCTCCTCTCCCATGGAGACGAAAACATCGGTATAAACCACTCCGGCGTCGCTAACTGCCTCTACCGGATCATTAGTCGAGCTGATGCTAGAGCCATTCTCACTCGCTATCGAAATAGCCCTTGAGACTATATCGGCATCCGGCTCATAACCCTGGGGGGTGGCATATTTTACATCGATACCAAGTGATGCACAAGCAAGCATCAAGTCATG
>DALF01000051.1 GCA_002499345.1 Euryarchaeota archaeon UBA170
GATGTCTCGGAGCGACGCACCAACACACGACGAGCTCTCTTCGATGAAGGTCGATGAACTTCGAGAGAAGTGTAGTGAGCTAGGCCTTATGGTGTCTGGTAAGAAATCCGAACTCATCCAGAGGGTACTGGATCAATATGATCCTAGGGATGCTCAGATAACTGATTACGATGCCCCGAGCAAGGTCGTGGAAAAAGATACTGATGGACAAGTGGGAGATGCTGTAGATCGCCTGCTGGCCAGATTCGAGGGAGGGGAAGATGTTGCAGAGGCCGATATAGTGGAAAGTCCAGTAAAGGAGGCCGTTGTTTCGAATGATGAGCTCCCTGAAGGTGCCCCTGAGATTCCAGAAGAAGGCCTGCCCGATGGTTGGACCATACAACAGTGGGCTCACTATGGTAGTGAGTGGTTGGAAAGAGGAGGCGGGAAGGATGTACCAGTGCCCGCTCCCGAAGAAGACGAAATTATGGTCGCAGATATAGTTGAGGAGCCAAGAACTACAGAATCTGAGGATGATGATACTTGGAAAATTCCCGAGCAGGGTCAATCGACGGCCCCAATGGCTAACGCACAGGATAGTTCTTCGATGGTCATTGTACTCCCTTCGTTTGACTCTCTATTCGAAAACTGGAAACCTATCTCAGCTGTGATAGTGGCTGTTATGATTGCAGGGGGCGGGGCGTTCTACATACTTGGAGCGGATTCTTCCTTCCAAGCCAGGCAACTCAAGTATGGTGATGAGATGACTTTCACCATAGATGATGGAATGATTAGCATAACGGGCGATGAAATGATCTCCCTAGCCAGGGATGCGGCCTCGCCAAGCGCCTTAGACGAGATTTGCGATGAAATATCTGTTGAGATTGTATCAGGATCTGGTTCCTCGGTAATGAGAAAGGGGTCTCTTTCAGACCTTCAGAATCCTGGAGACCTTTCTTTCGTAGGAGCTGTTTCTTCTCCCGATGCATATGGAAGAGATAATCTAGCGGCAGAGCACACTCTAGATTACGATCTAGATATGGATCTCACATTCAGAAGGGTAACTAGTAGCGGCGAATGCGGAGGAAGGGTGAGTCTTCCAGATAACACCGCTGACATTACATCAAAGAAATGGGTAGAAATTACGTCGAAAAAGGGTATCAGATCCGATTTGCAGGTCGACTTCACAGATAACAATCAACAGACATCGGCTGTCAAGGCAATAATTTATGATCTTGAAGAGCTTTCTGGAATAAGTGGAATATCTCCGCTTCTGCTTCCCCTTACGCCAGTAGAGCTCCACGAAGTTTTCGGAGATATGGTTCTGACAGAAGGAAGCAGCTGGGCTGATGACCCTACATGGAACTCGGAATGGAGGTGGACGGTCGGATCCGAAAAGAGAACGGATGACTTCGGACATGTATACGAGGTAGAAATGTGGAATCAGGATGTCCAAGACTGTCTAGGATACGCTAGGCTCAATCTCCTAGTAAAGAGCGGTAGCCCCTGGCCAGTCCAACAAACTGTAGATTTGAGACTGGACAAGAGTCTGGAGACAGGCAACTGTGGATTAATCGCTGGAACAGCGGCGATGTCCCTCCCTGAGGGCAGAGTAGAGATTAGAATGACAATGTCGGAACTAACTAGTTCATCGGGAAGCAAAGACATAGAGTGGTATTCGACTTATGACAGCAGACCAGGGCCTGGCCAAGACAAGCCTAGTAGCTCCTCCCTGAGGCAGTGGATATCAGCAATGCCAGACGAGTCAGAGAGCAGGGATTTCAATCTCGAAGAAGCCATTCAATGCACTCTTGAGAATCATCCCAGTAGCGGAGTGGCTAACGCCTTGGAATCTACTGGATACATTTGGCAGGCATACTGGTCTCAACCTACGAGATCTCCCGAGTGGAATATGTCGTGGGTCACGGAGAACGATGCGTCGGGTTGGACAACGATGAGGCAGTCAGGAGACTCTTGCGATCTAATAGAGGACAATCAGTATGGATCGGGAACTACATCATGGGACAGAGAGTCAGTACCAGACACTTACACTATGTCACTACTAGAAGGAAGGCTCCTTGATGACCTCAGGTACTCGGATCTGAATATTTTGATAGAGGGATCCCAAGGAACTTGGTTCACGGATGTTGAGCTGGGATACTTGGTCACTGCACCCCAAGATGACCTTATCTCATCCCTTCCGGGAGGATTAGGAGATGGGAGAGTGGCACTGCTTGGAGAGAGGTCATGGACCGATGGGAGCAGTGTCGATAACTCACTACGATTTGCGATGGATGCCGAAACGTCAAGAATGGCGGGGTGGGTCCTGACTTCGAGCTCCTCTGAGTAATATCAGAATCGATTTAATGACTTTATTTTCAGCGGCACCTTGAATGGTCTTCCGAGCGCCGTAGGCGCTCGTGAACGATGAGCGGGACACGCTTCCAGACGCGAATGAGGCCCCTCTGATAGTAGATGTTGAGTTTACTGAGACCGAGGAGGTGGTTGGATCTCCGATACTAGATTC
>DALF01000067.1:0-4414 GCA_002499345.1 Euryarchaeota archaeon UBA170
GGGAGTAATAAGAGTGTGTCGGTCCTCCACGCAGAATCTCAACCAAAGATAATCATAAACTCCCTATGCCTCGAGTTAGCTGAGGACTACCATGGACCAATTACCAAACCTCGGAAGAGAGCAAGAAATGCTTGATATCATTGGAGTATCTTCCATGGAAGATTTGTTCGAAGACATCCCTGTCGCGATTAGATCAGAAGGGCCGCTCCCCTTGCCTCCTCCACAGTCAGAAGAAGAGATACTCAGAGATGCAGAGAAGCTCTTGGGGGCCAATGTTAATCTCGATAGCAGGCCATCCTTCATCTCAGCAGGACTGGCTAGAAATTTTGTCCCATCGATGGTGCCGATGATTGCTACAAGAGGCGAATTCCTTACCTCGTATACTCCCTATCAGCCCGAAGTCAGTCAAGGAATGCTCCAGGCGATGTGGGAGTTCCAGACAATGATTTCAGAGCTAGTAGGACTTCCAATCTCAAATGTTTCAATGTACGATGCCAGTACATCTGCTGCTGAAGCGATAACCTGTGCCGTCAGAGTCAAGTCAAAGAAGGTAGAGATGCCAAATACTGTTTACGTTTCTGAATTAGTCCCTCCTCACAGAATGTCAGTAATTGAGAATTATACGCAAGGCGTGGGCATAGAAATTAGAAAAATACCACATAATGAAGACGGCTTCTTGGATTTGAAAGCCGCCGCCGATGCCTCAGGATCTTGTGCTATTTATGTAGAGCAACCTAACGCATTTGGAATTCTTGATGAGGGACTACTTAGGCTGAGGGATACCGTGGGGGAAAAAACCGCCATCATCGTGGGAGTCGACGTTACTTCCCTTGGAGTAGTCGAGCCACCGGGAAATTGGGGAGCTGACATAGTAGTCGGAGAAGGCCAACCTTTCGGGATAGGGCCAACCGGAGGCGGCCCAATTTACGGTATTTTCGCCTGTAAAAAAGACTTCTTGCGTCTGATGCCAGGTAGAATAGTCGGACAGAGTATAGATACCTCGGGAAAGACTGCCTACACCCTCACTCTGTCTACTAGGGAGCAGCATATTCGCAGACATAGGGCTACCTCAAACATCTGTTCCAATGAGACTCTAATTGCATTAATGGGTGCAATGCATATGGCTCTTCTCGGGCCCGTCGGGTTAGAAACTCTCTCAACTAGGATATTGTCCTCAACTAGGATGGCGATCGATGAGCTGTCTTCTTTGAAAGGACTAGAATTCGCATTTCCAAAATCTCCGGTGTTCAGAGAATTTGCGGTCAAGGTTCCGGGTAAATCATCCGAAGCCCTTTCCCACATATTCGAAAGGGGTGTTATCGGCGGGTTTGATATTGGCCAGTGGTGGCCTGAAAAGGACTCATGGATACTAATCGGATGCGACGAGAGGACCTCAGAATCCGACATATCCTCGTTGAAGAATTCCCTCTCTTCTTGGGTGGAGGCGTCATCATGACTGATACAATTTTTGACTTCAACGGTTCCGAGAGTGCCGGTTGGTCCCAACCACTCCCTCTCACAGATGACTCCATTAGTCAGATTCCAGAATCTCTGAGGAGAAATAGCCTGCCGGAGTGGCCTAGAGCTAGTGAGCCAGAGCTGGTCAGACATTACACCAAACTTTCTCAGAAAAATTTTGGAATAGATACCGGCTTCTACCCGCTGGGCTCCTGTACGATGAAGCATAATCCGAGGCTAAACGAGAAGATAGTACAGAATCCAGGAATCGACCGTATCCATCCTTTGCAGCCCGAGGCCCAGGTTCAGGGCCTTCTTGCAATATACTATGAGATGCAGGAGATGCTAGCAATATGCTCTGGAATGGATACAGTGACACTCCAGCCAGTCGCAGGCGCACAAGGAGAATTCACTGCGATTAGATGTATCCAAGAGTACCACAGGGAACGAGGAGAGGGCCACCGCGACAAGGTGATTGTACCCGATTCGGCACATGGAACAAATCCTGCATCCGCTTCGATGTGCGGATATCAGATAATAGAGATTCCAAGTGCAAAAGACGGCCGTATTGATCTGGATGCGCTCCGCTCAGCAGTGGGCGACGATACTGCTGCGATGATGATTACTAATCCAAGTACATTAGGTGTTTTCGAGCCTGAAATCGCCGAAGCAACAGAGATCGTCCATTCCGCGGGAGGGCAGATGTACTACGATGGCGCTAATTTCAATGCGATTCTGGGTAAGACCGACCCCGGAAGGATGGGTTTCGATGCGGTACACTATAATCTTCACAAAACCTTCAGTCAGCCACACGGCGGAGGTGGGCCGGGAAGCGGCCCCATAGGAGTAAAGGAACATCTCTCGAAGTTCCTTCCGACTCCTTTGGTAGGGCGTAAAGAGCTTCCCTCTGGTGAATCCGGTACTGTGGGAGATGGTTTCTGGTATCATTGGGATTCTCCTGAGCAATCTATAGGAAAGGTTCAGCAGTGGAACGGAAATGCAGGGGCAGTAGTAAGGGCATGGGCCTTCTATCGGAGATATGGCCGTGATTTGGAGAGGATGAGTGAGCATGCGGTTCTCAATGCAAACTATCTCAGATATAGGATAATGAATCCCAATCCGGATCTGAAAATCCATGCCATGCCAATTGAAGGCTGTCCGGCTGAAGTGGTTAAGCATGAATTCACGCTTTCAATGTCCCCTCTAAAGGAGTTGACAGGAGTTAGCGGGAAGGACGTGGCAAAGAGGCTCCTAGATTTTGGCTACATGGCACCCACACTATACTTCCCCCAGATAGTTCCCGAATGCCTAATGTTCGAACCCACGGAGACTGAGTCCAAGGAAGTTTTGGATAAGTTCGCCGAAGACTTCCATGCTATCCTCGCAGAGGACCCAGATGTGGTTCTAACCGCCCCTCATACTACCCCGGTGGGAAGAGTGGACGAAGTTTGGGCCGCTCGAAATCTCATTCTGAGATATCCGAAGGATGAACACTCGTCCTAATTCATATGCTAAACTCCTCTGTCGCTATTCAATGGAGGCGCATGGTGACAGGAACTGGCTACGCGGAGATCCAGCCTGGTGGGGCATGCAGAGAACACACAATGTGCCCGTGATTAGGAATTCAGAGATGTATTTTCCGTCAGGGATGGCAACTCCGACGTTCGAGCATAGATTTGGTTGGGCGAGACAGAGAATGCGCCCCCTAGCTTGGCCTATTCTGAAACCAGTTGCATGGTCGCCGTTCTTCCTCATCTCAAGCATTTTTCCGCTGATTTTTACAGGTAGGACACCAGACGACCAGATTGTTTCAGGAGTACTTTTCATAATTTCATGGATTTTGCTAATTGTTCCTGTTTCCAATGCAAGAAATGCCCAACCGACTTCCAGTGACGCCTTCATTATTCTGCCAATAGATTGGATACTCCTGGCCATTGGAGGAGTTCTATTTTTGGCACATATTTTCTACTCGTTAATGCTGGGATGGGCCGCATATGCTGTTTTCTGGATTGCCTTCATTAGGTCTATTAAGATGATATCAGAAGTGTTTTCCATACCTCCAGCTAGAATTATTCTCCCTATCCATAGATCCTCATGGGACTCGGGAAAACTTTCCGACGATTGGCAGGTATACTCAGAAATATGGAATCGGGGCAAAATAGCTTCAGCGCCCATGGGGGAAGGAGAAATGGTACTTTATGGATTTTCAAGGGCTAATATGGATTACATTTCATTGTCTTACATCTGTAAATTTGGCTTCGTACAAGACTGCCTTTTCGAAGGCCATAAATTCTCTGGAGACATAATGAGGGTAATCGGAGGTCTTCAATTCATTAGTCCCAATACTGAGTGGCCAATTGGCCTCATAGTCTCTGATGAGGAAGAATAGAACGGCAGGCATTTGAACCCCCTTACGTCCCGGGAGTCATGGACATATGTGTCGTGCTTGGTTCGAAATCAGATTTGCCTATCGCTGAGAAATGTCGCTCCGTGCTGGAGAAGTTCGATGTGACCTTTGAAATCAGGGTTGCTTCCGCACACAGGGCGCCCAAATATCTCGAGGGCATCATCAGCGCCGCTGAGGATTCAGGTTGCCAAGTTTTTATTGGAATGGCAGGTGTTGCCGCAGCCCTTCCGGGAGTGATAGCCTCAATGACTAGTAAGCCAGTGATTGGTGTGCCTGTCGGGGGAAAGGTGCCGATGGACTCCTTGCTCTCTATCGTTCAAATGCCACCCGGAATGCCCGTGGCAACAGTGGGCGTAGATCGTGGGGATAATGCAGGCGCACTGGCGGTGCAGATACTCGCCACCTCGAACGAAACACTTTCTGGTGCTTATGGTGATTACAGAGAAGCAATGACAGCGAAGGTAATCTCTGACGACGAGTCTATTCAGGGGTGAATTCAGTGATGAACACTCAGATGCTGGTCGATGAGGCTATCGAAGCATTGGACTC
>DALF01000067.1:4729-5430 GCA_002499345.1 Euryarchaeota archaeon UBA170
CAGGGCACCATAGCACCAGATTGGATCGAGTCTGGAGGAGGGGAGAGGGACGTCATCAAGAGTCATCATAATGTCGGAGGTTTGCCAGATGATGTCGATCTTAAGATAGTAGAACCACTTCGCGAATTCTACAAAGATGAGGTTAGACAAATTGCCCGTAGCTTAGGGATAAAATCTAGCGAGAGACAACCTTTCCCCGGCCCCGGCCTAGCTGTCAGGGTTTTGGGGGATCTGACCAGGCAAAGAGTCGAGTCTTGCCGTGAGGCCTGCCATATCGTGGAGATCAGACTCCAGGAAGCCGCGGCTGCAGGAAAATGCGACCTTCCTTGGCAATATTTCGCCGCACTATTGCCAGTAAGGAGTGTCGGAGTACACGGGGACACCAGGGTCCACGGCGAGACAGTCGTTGTCCGAGCAGTAGCTAGTCTGGATGGGATGAGCGCCAAGTATTCTGATATCCCTCATGAGGTTCTAGCATCCATTAGCACCGAGATAACTAACTCTCTGAAAGGACAAGTAAACAGGGTAGTGTATGATATTACACATAAGCCACCAGGCACGATTGAGTGGGAATGACTCCGATTCATTGATGAATGTGTTATGCCGCGCCCAGCTTGGGCCGACATAGCTTAGTTGGTGGAGCGGTGGACTGTTAATCCACAGGTCGCAGGTTCAAGTCCTGCTGTCGGCGCCATCAATCC
>DALF01000049.1:0-5490 GCA_002499345.1 Euryarchaeota archaeon UBA170
AAGATCTGAAAAGGCCCTGAGAATAGGCGAGCAACTGGATACTCTGTACCCAGAAACACCAATTCCGTTGGATCATAAAGATAGTTACACTCTATTGGTCGCCGTTATGCTATCCGCGCAAACAACAGACAAGAAGGTCAATGAAGTCACACCCTCCTTATTCAAAATCGCTGATTCTCCAGAAAAAATGGCTAAATTGGAAATCGAAGAAATACGTTCTGTTATCAGAGAAATAGGTTTGGCACCAACAAAAGCAAAGAATCTCAAGAGGATGGCTGAGCAGATCATTGACTCAGGGGGAGAAATATATCCAGAATGGGAATTTCTTGAGTCTTTGGCTGGAGTCGGGCATAAAACGGCCAGTGTGGTAATGTCTCAGGCTTTCGGAATTCCTGCATTTCCAGTCGACACTCACATCCATCGTCTGGCTGAGAGGTGGGGCCTTTCCAATGGAAGTAACGTAGTCAAGACCGAGAAAGATCTGAAGAAGGTTTTCTCAAAGGAGTCATGGAATCGAAGGCACCTCCAGATAATCTACTTTGGAAGGGAGTTTTGCCCCGCGAGAAGCCACAGCCTATCGGAGTGTCCAATATGTTCTTGGGCGGCTACAAAGAAGAGAATTAAGCAGGGTAGGTAATAGATTGATGATTTTTAGCGGTAGGATTAGCTCGTCAGGTTTCGAAAGTGGAGACTCCTTGGTTATTGGTGACTGGGAAGAATCCCCCTTGGGCAAATTCACCAATATAATGTGGTCCAAACCAGATGGCAGTAGAGTTCTATTGTCACCCTCCTCTGAACATGCTGATTTTGTTTCGTCACTGTATGATTTCGATGATGTAAAAATTACTAATATTATCGTCAACAGGAAGAGAAAAAACATCTCAATTGAAACGGCTTATCTGAATGTCTCTATGTCCTGGGGTATGAAAATCCCTATCCCCTTCCCCCGGCCACTGTGGTTCATCGCCTCCTTGGAGAATCTCTTCGGAAAGGCTATTTTTGGCTCAAATACCTATGGAATTGCTCGGGATGGAAGTAGAGAATGGTACTCAATCAGAGGAATCTCAAGAGTTTTCCATGCCCAGGCCAACACTCCAGATTCAAAATTCGGTAAAATTGGAAAAACATCATTTTCCAAGCCATTCGGATTTAGCAGCCCGCCTAAAATTCCTACTAGCATCATAGTGAATTCTCATATCGATAGAGAAAAGCCTTGAAGAACCTAGTGGCAGAGTGGATATCATGAGCGAAGCAGTCACATTAGTAGTCGGAGAAAAAGCACCAGATTTTCAAGCATCCTTGACAGATGGCTCAAAGTTCGTCCTTTCAGAGATATTAGCTTCTGGAAAGGGGGTTATTCTCTACTTCTACCCAAGGGACAGCACTCCAGGTTGCACCACCCAGGCTTGCGATTTTAGGGATAATTTTGGTAGAATATCGAATAACTCTTGGACCGTAGTAGGGGTTTCCACTGACTCAGCAAAATCACATGAGAAATTTATTGATAAACATGATTTGCCTTTTGACTTGATTGTGGATGAAGATGCTCAGTTGCATACTTTGTATGGGACCTGGAGGGAGAAGAGTATGTATGGAAAGACATACATGGGGACTCTCAGATCAACATTCGCCATTTCCCAAGAAGGTAAAATGTCATGGGTTGGGTATAAGGTCAAAACAAAGGGACACGTTGATCAGCTAATGCTGGACCTAGGGATTGAGTGATATCATGGAAGCGAACCAAAGAAGAGATTTGGTTGAGAGATTCCTAAGAAGATGTGTGACTTATGCTAATGAGTCCATAAGGAGAAAAAGGAAGAGAGGGGAAGATGAAGAAACTATTTCCAAGTGGACCATTTACAGGGATTTTACCGCACATGCAGCCGAGGAAGTTGCCGCTGGGGACTTGGACTCATGGTTGGAAGACGGCCCTGTGGACTTCGAACCTGATAATCAAGACTCAGACAATTGACCATTTCCGCCTATTCCAAGCTCATATTTTGTCGTATCCACTCTCATCATCGCCCCTGGTACCATCAGTAACGAATCATCCTCATTTATTGCGAAGGCGTGTAGTCCAAGCCTCTCAGACATTTCTTGGACTCTTCTCTTACAGACATCTTTCTGACTGGGCATGTGGGCCAGGGACCCCAGGTCTACGATTACCATACAACCCCTGGATAGTGGCACTGACATTCCCTCTAGGGACAGCCTGTGTAACCCGTCCGGTTTGAGATAAATTACATTTCTAGATGCACTCGGGGTATGCCTCAATGTTCGTTCTGACCACTTCATTTCACCTAAGTCAATATGAAGATCGCCCTCTTGTGGCCCTGGATCGGTGGAGACTATTTTTCTCTTAGAGTTAGATGCTATTGCTTTCGACGGATCGGGTAGTCCGAGTAGTCTAAACAGGTTAGCCACATGACGTCCGAGCACTACTCCTCAAAGAGTGCTTCTATGTCTTCATCATCTAAAGCGTCTTCTAGTGACATAGCGGCACTCTCCGAAAGGGCATCCTCGGACTGTACCCCCTCTTCAACTTCATCGTGATTCTCCTCTTCATTCAAGTCCTCTGAATCCAGCAGAATACTACTTACATCATCAGGAATTATTACTTCTACTGAATCGGAATCGCTATCTCCAGCTGTTTGATTGTCAGACAGATTTTCGCGGGATTCCTCAGAAATGGTTGTTGGTCCATCCTTCCTACTTTGTTGATCGAATGGGTCATATTCAGGATCGTCAAATGCATCATCCATGGACACCCTCTTCAATCTACTAGTCTGATCAATCTGCGGATCAAAAGACCCCACGCCGCTCTGCCTATTCCTGATTACAAAGACAGCCCCAGCTATGGAAATGATGACGATTGCCATGATTACCAATCCATATGATGCCATGAACTCGCCTAGGCTGAATGGGGCTTCTGAGACAATTACTGTAAGGGTAATCGAGGAGCCTGGCCCTTCATCTACAGCAGTCATACTGACAGTTCTACTGCCTGAGCCAGTGAATGTCCACTCAATCCACTTCCCCTGAATATCAATGTCATTCGCCGCATTCCCATCACCATCACTGTCGACCGATGTGTCCATGTCCCAGTTGTAGAGCAAGATTTCCATGTCATGGGTCGAATCAGTTGTTCCATTGGCACTGAAGAAAACAACATCCCCCTCCGTGGGAGAGAACGTATTTACAGAAGCTCTTGGCTCAGGATTAACATTTCGTATGTCAATTGGAATTTCGACTATTGCCATACTTCCATCGTCGTCGGTCACATGAAAAACAATCATGGTTGGAGCAGTAGTTGCATCGGGCCACGATCTCTCCAGTATCAGTGATTCCACGTCACAATCATCTGAGGACCCCTCGGAATCATCGGAGTTTGTCAGAGGATCTAAGTCAAAGCAATTCCTTAATGTCAATAGATCTCCTGAAGTATCAATTGTACTTAATGTCAGAGAAACAATGGAGTCCTCGGCCACAGGAAGAGGAGGGGCAAGAGGGGTAATCTGAGGGGCTATATTCTGTATTTCTATAGGGACTATTAGGGACTCAGTGCTGGCTCCATCATTATCTACCACCTGAAGAGTCGCTAGATGCAACCCAGATGTATGGTATGTATGTTCTACAGTACTTTTCCTCCCTTCATAACCGATAACTAGATCTGGATTATTTTCAGCATCCGGATTCCATATGTGAAATAGGGTACTCAAATCATTTTGAGAATCATCCGCAAATCCTTCAAAGGTTAGTAAATCCCCCTCATTAGCAAGGTAGACGCCCCTACTATCGGGTATCATTCTATTTCCGCCCATCCATATCTCAGCACGAGGATTAGTGGGTGCAATATTCCTGACCTCTATTGTTTTGTTTGAATATCCAATGTCATCATCATCATCTACGGCTTCGACTCTGATGGTGTAGTTTCCCTCTACTTCCGGAGTCACCGTACAATAGACTCCGACTTGACCTTCATCACAAGGGTACGAAGACACCCATAGGATATCCATCGGAGCCTGCGGAGTCTGGGTGTCAATATCTCCCCGCTCCTCGATATTGAATTCAATTGGAGAGAGGACGTAGGTCCAATCATACTCAGAACGAATGTCGACCTCCGGCGGCCTATTGAGAATCTCTATGCTCTGAATAAGGATGACTTCATCGTTTTCATCATCTGTAATGGATAGCTGAACATCGTATGCCCCGTCATCATCCCATGTATACTCGAATATACAGTCCTCTTCCGAAGACGAAACAAAACTCCCTTCAGGTATAGAAATGGTGAATTCGCAATTCAACTCCCCGCCGTCCTCATCGTATGAGGAACCGGCATCGATGATTACTTCAGACTTAGTCAGGGACTGGGTCGGCATACTAAGAGATGCTATTGGAAGCCTTCCAATAAACAGCGAAAATACTCCATTATTATTGGTCCTGTCTCCATCATCAGAAATCAAGCCATCGGGGTCGACTTGGAATGATAGAGTGATCTCGCCTATTGGATGAGAATTGCGTACGCTCCAATTAACCTCTACTACGGCTTGTGCGAGACTATCGAGAGATGGTACCTGAACAGTTTGTATCGAACCATCAGGAGAAACAACATTCATAGTTGTCGATGGAGATGTCATTAGTCCCCTGTTCTGTATGGGGACATAGAATTTTAGAATATCTCCGGGAACGGCATTGAAGCCAGTGGAAGAAGCCAGAGTTGTAGTAGACTGCCCCCTGATCCTCTCTACAGTTACTCCTTCGGAGAGTGCAACCAAATCAATGGTACTGACGTTCGGGTCAATCGTTATTGTTGAGGCGCCAACTATCTTCTGCGAGGGGATCCAGGCAATTATGCCATGACTCCCAGTCTCACTTCCGCCGGTTGAGTCATCGACAGAATGGCCTGTATTGAATTCTATATTGGCAGAACCGTTCGCAGAAGTCGTAACAGTCCTAACATCTCCTTCAATTCCATATCTGAACTGTAACTCCTGTCCTGAAACAGCCTGTCCGTTTTGAGTCACGTTCGCCCATGCTGATGTGTCGAAGTCCAATGGAGAAAGGGGATACTCAAACTCAATCGAGATCTGCATGCTCCTCCCGGCTTGGTAAGTCTGTAGCTCGTGGAATGCATTGATCCCATCGATTATGTCCGTGCTAGATGAAACGTCCCCTCTGACCGATGGACAGAACCATCTGTAACCATCTGCAGAACCATTCGAGTCGAATGTAGTTACATTGTAGGATTGCTGACAGGTAGCAAAAGAAGTCCCAGGGGCTCCCTTGCTCATTACTTGCCAGCTTCTAGATTCACTTGACTGATCATCGGCAGGGATATCTACGAAATCACTCGAACCTTGATAATCAGTCTCTTGGTAATAGTCAGATGACCAGAAGTCTCCGACAGTAAGAGGGAAGTCATATCCCTCGGTAGGGGGGGAGTACGCCTGAGTAATAGTCAATTCTGCTACATCGATATCTATTGTCCAC
>DALF01000049.1:5828-16950 GCA_002499345.1 Euryarchaeota archaeon UBA170
TCTGTACCCGAAGTCTATGTCTATGGTCGCCACCTGTTCGATGACGGCCAAGTCCGAGGCACGTACCAACTCAGTGGTTTGCATCTCTATTTCTAAATCACCAGTGTTCCCGTCTAGATCCACATTCGAGGCATCATACGTACCGATAGATTCAGCTTCATAGACCAGAGTTGAGCGATTATCTACATTCATTGTGTAGATGTCCGTAACTGTTCTATCTAGCGTGCCGGTGAGGTATTGTACGTTTGTAGATACGCCCGAGGAGCTGACGAATTCGCCTACGTCAAGATAGCCATCGTACAGCCACCTATCTCCAACTTCCCATGTAGGGACATCTGTAATTGCAGTATTCCTACTGGCTGATTCTAGTTTGGAGATTCCCTCATCTAAATTATTCATTTCATCGGAATGGAGCATCAAGATGCATTGCGAAGAAAGAAGAATCACTACGATAACAGCTGACGCGAGGGGCTTACTCATACATCTCCTATGTAGATGCTACAAATCAATGTGACTGTATCGGTCTTGATTACATTGCCCTGTAATCCGGCAAATCTGCTAGCTCATCTTGAATGAATTGAACTGCCTCAAGAATCTGATCCTTTGCTCTAGCTCCAGTAATGACCATCTTGCCACTTCCGAAGATTAGACAAACTACCTTGGGGTAATCTAACCTGTAAATGAGTCCGGGGAACTGCTCAGGCTCATACTCAACCTTGTCAAAAGGTAGGTGAAACGTTAGATTGTTCAGGTTAAGCCTCCTAGGGAGTGCGGCCAGAGGCTCTCCTTGCTTGATTCCTCTAATCCTCGCATCCTCATTCTCAACTTCTTCGTCAGTAGCAGCTCTTATTCCACCAGCATCATCGATAACCTTAGTGTTGATGTCATCCATCTTAGCGACTCCAGTGTAGTCTTCAGGGAAAAAGAGAGAATATGTGGCGACCATATTCTGGACTTCAATATCCACATCAGCAACATCCCAAGTTGAGATTCCTGCCGCTCTGAGATCTCCGATCATTCTCTCAATTCCTGTCTCGATATTCTGTTGATTCTTCCCACCAGTGCATACCGCCCTACCAGATCTGAACATCAGTATCGCCAGTTTGGGATCTACGACTCGATAGACAACCCCTGGGAATTGTTCGGGCTCATATTCGCAATTCAATTGAATGGCTATATCCGGGAGGTCAAGTTCCTCGGCAACCCTCGTCGACGCTACAACATTCACTACAGTTAGGCGTTCTTCATCGCTTAGCATGGGTCGCGCACTTATATTCTACTTATAAAGGATATTAGTGAATAAAATTAGTCATGGCTCAATTTTCCTGCACTATTATTCGAGCTCCGCCTGAGCCAAACCTAGAGATTAGAGGCCTTCCTCCTGCAATTTCAATGCATTCAGCGACTCTCTGAGGATTTCTAGTCAGAGAGACCATACATCCCCCTCCTCCTGCCCCAGTTAGTTTGGTCCCCAATGAGTGTCCTTCCGTAGCCGAAATAAGATTTTCAAGCTCTGGGCTACTCACTCCAATATTCCGTAATCTATCCTGACAGGCGTTCATCGCTAGACCTACTTCTTCCATATTGCCAGATGAAAGAGCTGAAAGGCCACTAGAGGTTATCTCCCCTATCGCCTCTATTTCCGCCATCTTCAGCGGATTAGACTTGAGTAATTCAGATACTCCTTCCACCATCTCTCCAGTAGGGGACCCTACACCAGTGAATCCTAATACTAGCCAAACATCCTCTATTTTTGGAATTTCAACCCTACTTATTGACCATTTTCTGCTTCCTTCTGGAGTTTCCAGAGTAGACTCAAAGATATGCTTCGTTCCAGGTATAGGGTTCCCAGAAACTACAATGCATCCTCCAAGCGCACTGGTTGCCGTATCAGTGGGACTGGCCCTGCCCTTCTGGGCATTGGCCTCCGCAGAGTGCCCGATCCTAGCCAGTGAAACCAAGTCCAGATTTTCGTCTGGACTTACCAGTTCCTGCAGGGCGGCACCCATGGCGTTGGAAAGAGCCGCCGACGACCCAAGTCCCGCCGCGGAGTACAGGCCACTCTTGATTTCTATTTCGAGAGGAGGTCCTGAATATTTGAAAACGCTATTTAGGATGTGAGAGATATGGGGGTGTCTCGAGGACTCGAAGGGCATTCCTTCCAAGACCCATCTGTTCGATTCAGATATTGAAACCTCCACACCAGATTCTATTGAAACGGCAACTGCAGGTTGCCCATAAACCACTGCATGCTCTCCGAACAGGATACATTTGCCCGGCGCGAACGCTCTTGTCACGTCTCCCGCCCATGGTCTAGGGAAATGAGCATTGGCATAAATCAATAATAGCGGTTCCTTCAAGTCCAACTACTGTTTGGGAGGGTCACTAGTAAGCACCGAGGGGATATATTGGAACACCCATTACTTCAGTCATACGGTCCCCTTGATGGTTGGCACATCCTATTGGCCATTGGAGTCATATCAATCGGATTCTTCACGTATCAGGTCCAGAAGGCTACTAGGCTAGTTATGCTAGGATCTTCTGATGATAGGTTTGATTCGTGGGGTACCAGAGTAAGTGAATTCCTTTCTGGTTGGTTGTTCCAAAAGAAAGTTCTCAGAGACAAGGTTGCAGGAACTATGCATGTTCTAATGTTCTGGGGCTTCCTAATGTTGGCCTCGGATATGCTAGACTTAGCTACCGCTAATGCGTTTTCTGGGAAGGTACTGCCTGCAATCTTAGTCGGGCCGTGGAATGGAATGGTGGAGTTAGGTTACTTTATGGCCCTTATCGGGTGTGTTAGTGCCCTTACAAGAAGGGTGGTATTCACACCTGAAAAGCTGAAGGGCAAATCTCAGCTTGAGGGAAATGCCATTCTACTGCTAATCTTTACCATAACTACCACATCGTTCATGGTCGAGTCCGCTGAATCGCCCAGCTCTTTTTGGGAGCCACTGGGGTATTGGTTTTCAGAAATAGGACTTTCAGAGCAAACGGTAATCCTGTCATACTGGGCCCATATGTTGGCGATATCGGTTTTCCTATTCTTGATTCCTTTGTCCAAGCACATGCACCTAGTCATGGCCGTTCCTAACGTTTTCTTCCACGACGCTGGACCTATGGCTAGGATGAGGCCACTAGCAACTGGAGAAGACGGTAAAGCGGTACCCCTGGAAGATTTAGATATCGATTCGTTTGGGGTTAGCTCCTACAATCAGTATTCTTGGAGGCAACTAATCGACGGGTGGTCTTGCACATCTTGTGCTAGATGCCAAGACGTCTGCCCCGCCTATGCGTCCGGAAAGGGACTGAATCCAATGCAGGTCATACATGACGTGAGGGACTATGCAAATGATCACGCTCCAATACTACTCGCGGGGGGACAGCCAGAAGAGACGATGCTTGAGAGGATTACAGAGGAGGCAGTTTGGGCATGTACCACATGTAATGCGTGTGTGGACGTCTGCCCACTTTACATTGAGCATGTCCCGAAGCTAACCGATCTAAGAAGGAACGCAATGATGGAGACCATGGAGTATCCAGAGGTCCTCAACACTGCCATGGGGAACATTGAATCTGCTTCAAATCCTTATGGTTTCGGAGCGCATGAGAGGGCCGACTGGGCCTCAGACCTCGGAGTAAAAGTAGGGGAGCCAGCCGAGTACATCTACTTCGTTGGCTGTGCAGCTAGTTTTGATGAGAGGAATCAGAAGGTGGCGAGATCTACCATCTCTCTCCTCAAGGAAGCGGGCCTAGATGTGGGGATATTAGGCATGCAAGAAGGATGCTCAGGAGATCCTGCAAGGAGAGCAGGAAACGAATATCTTTTCCAGATGCTAGCAGAAACAAATATGTCCACATTCCAAGAGCTCGGGGTCAAGAGAATAGTCGCATCTTGTCCTCACTGCTTTCACACCCTAGGAAAAGAATACGGAGATTTTGGAGGAGAAGATTTGGAGGTGTTCCATCACTCTGAGATTATTGCCAAGCTTCAGCAGGAAGGAAAGCTACCTGAAGCTGAAAAGAATGGACGGAGCATTACTTTCCATGATCCCTGCTATCTGGGAAGAATAGGGGATATCGTAGATGCCCCAAGGTCAGTAATAGGAGGTGTTGATGCCGAGCCAGAGAGACATGGAAAAGACTCATTCTGCTGTGGCGCAGGAGGTGCTCAGATGTGGATGGAAGAAGATGCTGATAAGAGGGTCAACGAGATTAGGGCCGCAGAACTGGCAGAAACTGGATGCGATACTGTGGCAGTCGGCTGCCCCTTCTGTTCAGTGATGGTAAAGGATGGTTTGGATGCAGTAGGTTCTGATATGGAAGTTCTCGACGTTGCAGAACTACTTTGGGAGCAGATTGTGGCAAAAGATCTAGAGATTCATGATAAGACCAAGAATAGGACCGGGAAGGTAAGGATATGGAACTCCTCAATATCTGATTTAGTGTGATTCAGGGGAATATTGTAATGATAACTCCACAGTGAGTGTCATAAGTAAAACCTTCAAGCCAGAACTATGGAAGGCGCCTTCACATTTATGGGAATGTCAGTAACTAATCTTGCAAAACTATTCGGAGCGATCTTAGTAGCATGGGGAATTATGGCTTACTTCATGCAGAGTGCAGATCCTCCTTCAATCACTGCAATGATTCCAGCATTTATGGGCCTTCCTCTGCTATCATTGGGTCTACTAGCCGACTGGAATGAATCCAATTCTCATCACTACATGCACGCTGCAATGGTCTTCGCGCTGCTGATGGTTTTGGGAGGTGCGCAGGGTCTTATCGATATCGATGGAAAATCTAACCTGGCTATCGGATCCCATCTGATTCTAGCTCTTCTTGGAATAATTTTCATGGTTGCTGGAATAATGTCATTCAGACATGCCCGGAAACTTAGGGAATCTTCAGGTGTTTAATTGCATCCAGTTATTGGAATAACTTGCTTCATGAGAGACACGGTGTATGGAAATTGGAATAGGCATGCCGCAATTCTTCCCTCAGCGTATGTTTCAGCTGTAGAGAGAGCGGGGGGAATTCCGATGATAATTCCTCCAGCGGGTGACATGACTGTCTTACTGGGGACTATCGATGGACTGATTATCTCCGGAGGCCCCGATGTTTCTCCAGAGCAGTATAATCAACAGCCCGGGCCAATGACAGTAGAATTCTATCCTAATCAGGATAAAACTGAGATCGGCCTAATATCAGAAGCGTTGGAAAGAGATTTGCCCTTGCTAGGGGTCTGTAGAGGTATGCAAATTCTTAGTGTAGCTCACGGTGGTTCTCTCCATCAGCACTTGGATGATACGCCCGGCCATGAGGGCCACGGGGGCTATGACGGGACTTCGACTGATCATTCTGTAATCGTTGAACCGGACTCCTTACTTTGTAGTTTGATGGGTACGTCCTTCACTGTAAACTCAGCCCATCACCAAGGGGTATCTGATCCGGGATCCCTCTCAATATCAGCAGTAGCCGGTCATGATGGTTTAATCGAAGCAGTTGAGAGGAGAGATAAGAAATTCTGCTTGGGCGTTCAATGGCACCCCGAGCGTTACGGGCATGACTTACTCTTCTCTGCACTTGTAGAAGCTGCGAGAAGTTGATGATGGTAACCCTCCTAGAAGGTACCATGACGCTCAGGGTATATGATACAAGATCCCGTTCGAAGCGTATTTTCAAGCCCCTGATAGACGGCCAAGTGGGGATATATGCCTGTGGCATTACTCCATATTCTCCTAGTCATATAGGGCATGCTAGGCAGGCCATAGCATTCGATATAATCGTGAGGTGGCTCCGAAAGACAGGATTCAAAGTCAATTATGTCTCAAACTTCACTGATATTGACGACAAAATAATCTCAGTTTCATCTGCAGAGGGAGTTGAATTCCTTGAAGTCGCCAACAGAAACATACACGATTATTTCCAGGTAATGGACTCTCTTAATGTCCTGAGGGCTAATTCTTATCCTAGAGTTACCGAAACTATTCCAGAAATAATCGAGATGATTCAAGATCTGATAGATAAGAAACATGCTTATGTGACAGATGACGGGGTATATTTTGAGATAGACACAGCTCCAGAAAAGTACGGGCAGCTTACTGGACAAACATTGGATATGGTGAGGAAAGGTGCCGGAGGAAGGGTCGAAAATACCGGTTCAGGAAAGAGAGATCACAGAGACTTTGCACTTTGGAAATTGGCGAAAGAGGGCGAGCCTAATTGGAACAGTCCATGGGGAAAAGGAAGGCCAGGGTGGCATATTGAATGTTCGGCAATGTCTCTCAAGCACTTGGGGGAGAGATTCGATATTCATGGAGGAGGGACAGATCTGGTATTTCCTCATCACGAGGCAGAGATTTTTCAGTCTGAGTGTTGTCTTGGTCATGAACCAGTTGTCCAGTATTGGTTACATAATGGTATGATAAATATCGATGGGGAGAAAATGAGTAAATCTGTAGGTAATTTCTGGACAGTTAGAGACGCATTAGAGAAAATAGATCCGCTTGTACTTAGGTATGCATTGATTAATGCCCCCTATAGGCAACCTGTAGACTTCAACTCTGTGATGATCGATGACTCAATCTCACACCATGGAAGGCTTCTAAATTCATATTCAAAAGCACTACACTCTTCTGAGGGACTTAGAAATGACTACATTGGAATTGATAATCTCGTTGAGGCCGCAGATAGAATTCGCTCTGGAATGGATGACGATTTCAACACCCGTATCGCTCTGGTCGAAGTTCAGTCGGTAGTAAAGTACCTAGCATCTTTAATTGATTCAGATGAGAAAAATCCACTTCTGATGTCCTCTTATGTTCAATGGCTAGAGGAATTCGCAGGAGGGGTTCTAGGGATATTGCCAACTCCCGAGGAAGCAATTTCGAAGTATGAGGATAAAATACTCAGGAGATCTGAAATCACTGCAAGAGTAGAATCACTATTAGAGATGAGGAAGTCGGCCAGAGCTTCAAAAAATTGGGTTGAATCGGACAGAATCAGGGACGAGCTCACTGAAATTGGAGTAGTAGTTGAGGATGGCCCAGAGGGAACAAAATGGAGAATCAGTGAGTGAAGTAATCAGCTTCTTCACTCTTCTTCGCCTATCAGTGACTCGAAATCCAATTTCTGAAAATTCTAACGTTGGGAACTAATAGAATGATATGACTTCAACCCAATCACGGGGCACAAGTAGGGCGAAGTGCGAAATAGCACTCTTTCCACCCCAGTACATGTCGGGCATTAGGGCAACTTGTGTCGCACTCGTTGCGATCATGCTCTCCACCGTATCCCTATCTGGATGTATCCACGACGCGATAATCGAAAATTTCAGTAGCCCTTACCCGGAATGGTATGGTGAAATGGAATATATCGAGGATCCTATGAGCCATACAGACTCCTGTTTCAGCACTCCATGCGTGAGAAATTTCACAATTGGGGAGCCATTCTCAAATGAAACATGGGATAAGACTGGTAACAAATGGGCAGTTTTTGGGAATGTTGAGGGAGGTAATTGTTGTGAGCATTACCTCGCGGCGACTAAGGAGGGTTGGATAATGAATTTTGGAGGTGAATACCCTACTTGGTCGGAAGATAGAGGACATACATGGCAGGAGTACCGCCCATCTGTATTCTCTCAGTTGGGCTGTATGGAGCCCAAGCCAACTGTTCCAGGCCAGGAGGGACTAGGAGAGGGAAGTATTGTTCAGGCTACCAACGGAGACATCATTTCCATGGGTTGGTTCCCATATCCGAGTACCAGCGGTGCAGATCAGTTCTATGCATTCTTCTACGATGCCGAGGACGGGGAATGGAGCTGGTGCTTCAACAGAACTCCTGAGCCATTCTATGATCGTTCGTGGCAAGTCGAAGTGATAGGGCCAATTAACGGCGGACTCTATGGCAATGGTCCTTGGGCAAGTCTCGTAATTTCTAATTTTTGGCATCAGGTTCAGAACATTGGAGGTCAGATTTCAACGGATGGCCTGAACTACGAATACTTCGGTTTCCCTGATAGAGACTCCAATCTGGATGTTATGGAAGTAGATTTGAATCCCTCGGAATTAGGGCCGGAATGGGATTTTACCAAGCCACACAAAGAAATGAGGGCATTTCCAGTTCCTTCGGGAGGGCTCTATTTCCCGGATTATTTCGTTGATGGAAGAGACGCCTTCCTAGACGACTCTCTAAATTGGTGGACGGGGGTCACAATAGATGGAAATTCTCTCCCCTCGCAGTATTGCGCCTTTGACTCTTCAACCGCACTACATTGTGTCGCCACTGGCGATTCATATCTCACCCATATGCTTTCTTGGGATGGAGGGGAGAGTTGGGAGAACCAATCCTATGACTTACATTTGGATGCCATAGGGATAGAGGAGTGGGAGTTTCACTCCAACGGATTACATGACTTGTTTGTTCTGAATGTTAGGTACCAGAGCTTTGATGGTCCTGATGTTGATGTAGCTTGGCATGTTAGGGACTTCTCCGAAAGTATATTCCCGGACTCTAGGACGTATATCGGGCAAGGTGATCTAGACTCGACCTCAGGGGCGGGAAATGATATCAGATTCGACTTCGCTAGTATGGGGATTCTCCCAGATGGGGGCGCATTCATAGCATACCAGGACTCAACTGATCCCGATCCCTTATTCTCAGTGGAGATGTTACTTCCCTTGGAGTATCTAGCGAACTGATATTACGACTCCTCAATACAAATCGATACACCGACTCCGTCCACTTCGAAATCTATCGCATCTTCCGGGGCAATACCCTCGTCAAGAGACGAACTCTCCGCTCGTGTTTCTGAAATCACTCTATCCCAGTCTGCGGTTGAAATCACTGCTCCATCCAGCCATACAGATAGCGATATCTTCGCTTCTATGTCCAGGTCCATATCCTTCCTCTTTGCCTGAATTCTTCTTATGACATCTCGTGCCAAGCCCTTTGAGAGAAGATCTTGGTCAGTTTCCATATCCAACACCAACGAAACGTCTCCGTATTCTCCAGAAAGCGTAGCGGCGGCAAAACCCTCACGCTCGACTCTCTTTATCTCAATATCACTAGCAAGAATCTCGTACCCGCCAAATGCCGCAATCCCAGCTTCTATCTCTAGTAACAAAGTCTCAGAATCAGCCATTTCCAGCTCTGATAAAACCCTCGGAAGGTCGCCCCTGCATTTTGCGCCAAGAGCTCTCCTATTCGGAACAATCTCAATCTTCTGGAATTTATCTAACTCGTCGACTACAGATATATCTTCCACATTAAGCTCCTCAGACAGAATATCATGGAAACTAGACAAATCGGGACCGCCCACAATCCATCCAGATCTGCAAGGTAGTCTTTGCCTTCTCCCTGCCTCTACTCTTACCCGCCTACCTGCTTCAGCGATCGACCTTACCAGACCCATCTCAATTTCTATCAAAGGATCTATCGGAGGTAGGGATCTTTGAACCAAATCAGACCCTACCGGCCAGTCTGCCAAGTGAACCGATGTACCCACAAGTCCTCTGTGTATCGTATCTGAAACAAATGGGGATACGGGAGCCATTAATTTACAAACAACTAGAAGGACCTCATGTAGTGTATTCTGGCATGAATGCTTATCTCTACTATCCGCTTCATTCCATAGTCTTCTTCGTGATCTTCTGACATACCAGTTTGACAGGTCATTTACTACGAAGTTCTCTAGGTCCCTACCTGCCTTGTGAAAGTCCCATCCAACGAATTGGTCATGGTACCCATCCGCCATAGATGCTACCTTGGACAATATCCAACGATCTAGCGGACTTCTTTCCTCGATAGGTACGAAAGAGCCTTCATTATCAGGGTTAAAGCCATCCAGTGCCGCATAGTCGGCATGAAACTTATACACGTTCCAAAGGGTCAGAAACATCTTCCCATAAGATTCCCTGACTCCATTAGGGTCAAAATTAGTAGGTGACCAAGGTGCGCTCTGAGTGGTCATATACCACCTAATTGAATCAGCACCTTCCTTGTTGAAATGATCCCAAGGATTGACAACATTGCCTTTGGACTTACTCATCTTCTTGCCATCTTTATCAAGAATATGGCCTAGAGAGAGGCACCTACGATAGCAAATACTGTCGAAAACAGTGGTGGAAACAGCCATTAGGGAGTAGAACCACCCTCTTGTCTGATCTACAGCTTCGCATATGTAGTCAACAGGGAAGGAACCTTCGAACTTATCGCTGTTTTCGAATGGATAATGCCACTGAGCAAAGGTCGCGCACCCAGAATCAAACCAGCAGTCCATGACGTATGGCTCCCTTGCCATCTCTCCATCACATCCATCATTAGGGCAAATTAGTGATACCTCATCCACGTAAGGGCGATGCAACTCTGGAGGCATTTCAGATGAAGAACTCTTCATCTCCGACAGCTCTTCGATACTCCCAATGCAATGTTCCTTTCCACATTCCTTACAAATCCAAACTGGTAATGGCGTTCCCCAATACCTTTCTCTGCTAATGGCCCAGTCTTTGATGTTGGATAGCCACTCTCCCATCCTCTTTGTCCCTGTCCACTCAGGGGCCCACTCAACTTCTGAGTTATACTGTAAGATCTGGTCCTTTACAGCAGTCATTCTAACAAACCAGCTATCCATTGCGTAGTAGAGGAGTGGATGATCAGTTCTCCAGCAGTGAGGATAATCATGAGTGTATGAGTGCTCCCTATACAGAAGTCCCTGCGTTACCAGTATGTCGATAATCAAGTCATCACATTCTTTGACATATTTGCCATCAAGGCCATCATGAGTCCCTTGGATAAATTTACCATCCATTCCGACAGTATGTTGCGCTGGAAATCCGACTTCCATGCCAAGACTGTAATCATCCTCACCATACATTACCGCGGTATGAACGACCCCTGTTCCATCAGTAGTAGTTACGAAATCAGCTCCTACTATGGTCCAGGCAGATGAATGCCCACTCCCGTCAATTGCTCCCGGGAAAAGTGGCTTGTATGATTTTCCAATAATTTCTGACCCGGGAAACTCATCCAATATCTCCATGTGATTTCTTAGTACATTGCCTATCAGCTCCTTGGCTAGAATCAACTCTTCGCCAACTTCTGCACCTCCTCTGCCTTCCCA